>LCOU01000001.1 GCA_001003205.1 Parcubacteria group bacterium GW2011_GWA2_47_8b
CCGAAAAAACCAAAACAACGATCGCCCAGATCATAAGCGGAGTGTCCATTGCGCCTCCGATTTCAAATAACCACATCAACGCTAACATCCCGATTTGCCAATGTCAAAAAATCGGATATAATAATTTCAAAATAGAAAGGGCCTATAGTGAAGTGGTATCACACGTCCATGGCATGGACGGGGTCGGGGTTCGATTCCCCGTAGGTCCACAACTTCATTCCGTACTCTTCCACAGTTCGGATTTGTTTTTTGTCGGGATGTTGTATAATTAAATAGAAGAAATAATTATGACCAAGTACGCGCAAATCTCTTTGTTTTTATTCCGCGTAACAATGGGTTGGATGTTTTTCTATGCCGGCATTACGAAAGTTTTAAATCCCGAGTGGTCTGCCGCCGGCTATCTTAATGCCGCTAAGACATTTGCCGGTTTTTTCCATTGGCTCGCGAGTCCAGCGATTTTGCCGATTACTAATTTCATGAACGAATGGGGGCTCACGCTTCTCGGCGTTTCCCTGATTTTAGGGATTGGCGTGCGATTGTCGTCAGCTTTGGGCGCCGTGCTGATGTTGTTATATTATTTGCCGATTTTGAGTTTTCCGTATCCGAATACCCACTCACTAATAGTAGACGAGCACATTATTTACATTGCCGGTTTGCTGGTTCTTGGAAGTCTGCGCGCGGGCAGGGTATGGGGATTGGAAAAATGGTGTTCCGGATTGCCGATTTGTTCAAAATTCCCGAAGCTGCGCGAGTGGATCGGGTAATCTCACGATAACTTTTGCAATCATAAACCCCTCCGACGTACATCGGAGGGGTTATGTCAAATCGCGTTTTATTAAAGGTATGATACTCGGCAAAAAAGGGCTTTGCGCGGACCAACGGCGCATAGAAATTTGGTTCTCGCCAAAAAACAGGCAGGCGTAGGGCTTGAGCGAGTTGGCCGAATAGCTATCGCAGGCTGTCACCCAATCGCCGGCAAAGACGGATTCTTTGCGGAGATTGGAAAACAGAAGCCAGGCGTAGACATAAACAACCGCCCGCCCAATCATAAAATCTTTTTGTGACATCTCCTGATTGACGAGAATGTTTTTTATTTCCGCGGGGGTCATGGGATTTTTGGACAAGAGGTGCCATTGAGGCAGGCAAACGTGATTATGGATAAATTGATGTTCGTATGAATAAAATTCCGTGGTCTGGGCAAACAAGTTTGGGATATTGCGGAAAATATCACGCATTGAAGCAATGGTCAGAGGCCGAGTTTTGCCGTTGTGAGAAAAAGGAATGCCCGGCACCAGAACGAACGGGTGATCGGGTTCGCTCAATTGATACAGCAGTCCCTGGCTGTACGGGATAGACTTCAGTTGCAAGAGGCCATTAAGGTCGCACGGAAAGACGGTTGCCGCCTCTTCAAGCGAGATAAAATCGGGGCCCATTATCTTTCGCGCGCTTTCGGGCGTGGTCTGTTCGGTCATTGGCCACCATATTAAAGTTCTGTTTCCATCATACCCACGTTTGACCGAGCGAGTAAATAGCGATATAAAGAAGGCGGTACTTTGAGGATTGGAGGAAAAATGTCCAACATTGTCATTGAGCTTTTGGGGCCGACTAACGTTCGGCAATCGGAAGTTGACGGCATAAACAAACTTTTGCCGCAGCTTTCCAAAAAAGCCAAACCGATTACGTTGGGTTGGCTTCTTTGCGCCTGCGGCAGGAGAACTTCTTCGCTCCGGCGCTCTTGTCTTTACGTCGCGCGGGACACGGAAGTCTACACCTCGGACAGTATTGTCGGTATGGCGCTGATTTATTTCGTTTGGGGTCCGGACGGCTGGCACAGCGAAATTCACGCGGTTGTCGTTGATGAAAACCACCGCGGTTTGAAAATCGGGAAAATGCTTACCGAGAAACTGGTCGCGACCGCCAAAGAAGTGGCGGCGGTAAATCAAGAATCGTTCAATGTTTATCTTACCAGCAAGCCCGAGCGCGTGGCCGCGAATAATATGTACTTGAGCATGGGCTTCAAATTGGTCGCGAAGGCCGATGGCGACAATGGGACAAATTTGTATAAACTATTAGTGACCCCATAGTGGGTCATTATTTGGTGGGGTGGCCGAGTGGTTTAAGGCGGCAGTTTTGAAAACTGCTATATCCGAAAGGGTATCGTGAGTTCGAATCTCACCCCCACCGCAAAAATTTTGACGCCCCGAATGGGGCGTTTAAAATTTTTCTGGTGAGATTCGAACGGGAAGGGGTCGGGAAACGGGAGTTTCCCGTGTAGGAAGGCAGCCCAAGTGGTATGACGCGTCATACCACTTGGGCTGCTGGAAACCCGAGGGTTTCCGAGCTGTTCGAATAGCGGAGCCAAGCCTGGCTTGGCGCAGCGCTCACCCCTTCCGCGGTAGATTTTCCCCATGTATTGAGAAATAAAAAATGAAGCTCTTGAAGCTTCATTTGGCTTCCCACGGGAATTGAATCCAGCGGTCTTGTTTTTCGCGGTTGGCGATGTCGGGCTTCACGGTGCTCTGCCGGTGCCAGAAAAGGGTTGCTATGAAGTAGCCGGCCTCTCTGTAATGTTTTAAAGTTTTTCCGCTGTCAGCGATATCGTCAACGATCAAAGTGGTTTCGGGATAGCCGAGCCGATCGTTGGGTGGCGGACTTATCATCAGTTCCCGATTCAGACGATGCGAAAGGCAGACGGCCAGGGGTAATCCGCCTCTGGGGATGCCATAAATATAAATAAATTCTTTCTTCCAAGCTTTGATGGTTTTCGTTATCTTTTCAACATCGGTTTCAAAATCCTGCCAGGTGTAAACCTGAATTTCCGGCATCGTTTATTCTCCGAAACGAACCGACTGTATTGTGTGTTAAAATTATTAAAAGGTCAATGGCGATTATAAAAGACGTTTTACAGAGGTCGTTTTGGGCTTTGCCAATAGGCGAAGTGTTGGACATTCTTGAGACTACCCGCACCGGCCTTAGCGAGGAAGAGGCGGCGGAGCGGCTTAGTATTTTCAAAAAAAACGTTCTGCCCCATAAAGCCAAGCTCTCGCGCCTCGGTATTTTCTTCCGACAGTTCAAGAGCCCGCTTCTCGCGCTTCTGGTTTTTGCTGGCGGTATAACATCGTTTTTGGGCGACTTCAGGGATGCCGGTGTAATTTTTGTCGTTGTTGCATCAAATATTATCCTAGGTTTTTATCAGGAAAATAAAGCGGAGGCGGCGCTCGCTCATCTCAAAACCTACATCCGCGAACGCGCCCGTGTTTTCCGCGACGGACAGGAAATAGAAATTGATGCAACGAATCTCGTTCCTGGTGATGTTGTCCATCTTTCCCAGGGCGACCGTGTGCCGGCGGATTGCCGGGTGATTTACACCAATGATTTCGTCGTGGACGAAGCAATTTTGACCGGTGAATCTTTGCCGGTTCCTAAAACAACCGAGCCATCCAGTTTCAAGGCCGTGCTGGGCGACCGTCGGTCAATGGTTTTTAGCGGTACGCTGGCCGTTCAAGGTTTTGCCAATGCCGTGGTGTGTACCACCGGCAGTGAAACCGAATTAGGCCGGATTGCCGGCATGGTGGCAGCTGCGGAGAAAGAAAAAACCCCGCTCCAAAACGCAATTTTCCATTTTACTATAAAGACCAGCAGTATTTTATTGATTCTGACGCTGGGGGTTTTCGTCATAGGATTATCCGCCGGCAAGCCGCTGTTAGACATGTTTTTGATTGCGGTGGCGATTACAGTGGCAGCGGTACCGGAGGGTTTGCCGGTCGCGTTGACAGTAATTTTAGCAGTTGGCGTCCAGCGACTGGCTAAAAAAAATGGCGTTGTAAGAAAGCTTTTAGCCGCCGAGACTCTTGGAAATACTTCCGTGATTCTGACCGACAAAACGGGAACGTTGACGCAGGCAAAAATGGAACTGGCCCGTATTTCGGTATTGGATGAAAAATTTTCTGAAACCGAATTGTTGAAATTCGCGCTGTTAAACTCCGATGTTGTAATTGAAAATCCGCGCGACCATTACGATAAGTGGCGGGTGATCGGTCGCCCGCTGGAAATTTCGCTGGTAACTTCTTCCGCTCGCAAAGGAGTTTTTTTGCCGGCAGTCAAGCGGCAAATGGAAGTTTTAGACTATCTTCCTTTTACTTCCAAAAATAAATACTCCGCCTCGCTTACCAAAGATGGGGCGGACTACACCTATTTTTTGAGCGTTTTTGGAGCCCCGGAAATTTTACTCAAACATACTGACTTATCAGAAGAAGACCGCCGCCGGTTGATTCTTAAAATAGATAAAATGGCCTATGGCGGAGAGCGGGTTTTGGGCTTGGCTGTTAAAGAGATTCGGAGTCCTCAAGAAATTTCCTTGCGGGACAAAAATACCTTCCGGGGGCTGAGGTTTGTCGGCACTATTTCCTTCCGAGATCCGGTGCGGCCGGGCGTTAGCGAAGTGATATGGAAAGTGGCGCAGGCGGGGGTAAAAACAGTAATCGTAACTGGAGACCATCGCGGCACTGCGGAGGCGGTGGCAAAAGAAATCGGTTTTTCCATTGACCGCGACCAGGTTATTGACTGTTTGGAGCTGGACGCAATGTCGGACGAAGAATTAAAAAAACGCCTTCCCGTTCTTAAAATTGTCGCCCGGGTGAGCCCCGAAGGGAAATTGCGAGTTGCCAAAGCTTTTAAGGAATTGGGTGAGGTGGTGGCAATGACCGGCGACGGCATCAACGACGCGGCAAGTTTGAAAGAGGCAGACATCGGAGTGGCGATGGGATCCGGAACCGACGTTGCCAAAGACGTTTCTGATCTGATTCTTTTGGACAATAATTTTGCCACCATCGTTGCGGCAATTGAGGAGGGCCGGCGCATTTTGCAGAATATTCGCAAGGTCATTATCTATTTATTTTCCAGTCTTTTTGACGAACTGATTTTAATAGGCGGTGCTATTATTTTCGGCTTGGCGTTGCCGATAAATGCCATTCAGATACTATTTATAAACTTTGTTGCCGACACCTTTCCCGCGCTTGCTCTTTCTTTTGAGAACCACTACGACTACTTACTGCCAAAGCGTACCCGAACCTCGATTAATCTTTTTGACAAAGAAATGGCGTTCCTGACTTTAATGATTGGCCTGCCGGCGAGCATTGTTCTTTTTAGTGTCTACTACTTCCTGATAGTCAATAATTTTGATCCGGAATTGGTGAAAACTTTTATTTTTGCGTCTTTCGCCAGCTACTCATTGTTTGTAATTTTTGCCGTGCGCAGTCTCCGCAAATCAGTTTTTAAAATAAACCCCTTTTCCAACCCATTTTTAATAATCGGCGTTTTGCTGGGCCTAGGATCAATTGCCGCCGTGATTTACGTCCCATTTCTGCAAGAAATAATGGGAATTGTCGCGTTGCCTCTGCCGTGGCTTTTGGGGGTAGTTATTGTCGGAATATTTAACCTAATGGCGATTGAATTGGGAAAATATCTTTCCCGAAAATGGAAACTGAACGGTTAATTCGCTTTTGCAACTACCAGGCCGATAATTTTTTTGGCGCCCGCGGCCTTCAAGGTTTTTGCCGCTTCGTTAAGAGTGGCGCCGGAAGTAGAGACATCGTCCACTAGCAAGATATTTTGTCCTTTTATGGGCTTGGGACAGACGAAGCAACCCGCCACGTTCTTTTTTCGTTCCGTCCAATCTTTGGCGCCGACTTGCGGTGAGGCGTGCCTGATGCGGGTTAAAATGTTTTCGGCAAACTCCATCTTCAGATCTTCGGCGACTATTTTGGCAATTAGCGCCGCTTGGTTATAGCCGCGCTCCCGTAGCCTCTCTTTAGACAGCGGCACGGGAACAATTAAATAATTTTTTAAATTTAAATTCAGTTTCTGCAGGTAGTCGCGGAGTAGTCGCGCCAGCAGAAAAGCGATGCCAGTTCGGCCGCGATATTTGAGTTGCCAAATCATTTGCCTGATTGCCGCCTCGTTATAATTTACCGCCGCGCCGAGCAGATAAGGCGCCTGGCGGTGGCAGATTTTTTTATTTTCCGCCAGACGTGCCCGGCAAACGGCGCAAAACAGCGTGTTATTTACTGTCAGCCCAAGCGGTAAGTCTGGAATCGGAAAAATCATATCCAGTACCAAGTTTTTGATTTTTTCCCACATTGGAATATAGTATTCTACAATGAATTATCTTTGTATAGATATAGGTACGGGTTCCATAAAGGCGGTGGAGAAATCCGCGGACGGACGGATATTGCGTTGGGGTATGTTAGAAAAGACCGATGGCCCCCTGCAAAGCAGTATCCAGCCGCTGGATGAAGCGTTGGCGATTCACTATCTTAAAACTTTAGTTGCCGAAATGCATACGGAATCGCAAGACGCGGTAGTGTCCCTTCCCGCGTTTGAGGTTTTCACTGCTATCGCCCCCGCCGTTGACCCGCAATACATTCCGATGAGCCCCAACACTTTCAAGCTGGAGGCGTTTCCTGTCAACAACAAAAGTTTTTTCCTGGTCGCCGTGCCGAAGGAGATTATTGCCAAATACAAAAGGATTATCCGGTACAGCGGCCTCAACTTGGTTCGTCTGGAACTGGAAAGCGTCGCGGTGGCGAGAGTCTTTGCCGATTTGAAAGAGCCCGTTTTGGTAATGGATGTGGGTCGCCGTTCCACCGCGTTTACGCTGGTGGAGAAGGGAATGGTTAATTTTTTGTCTCATACCGATTTTGCTTTGGCGTCCAATGCTCGGAATGTTATAATTAACAAAGCGAGGGCTCTGGCGAACCAACGAGGGGCAAAAAAAATTGTTCTTGCGCCGAAATTCGCGGTTGTTAATGGATTATACAGAGTATCTCAATAAACTTTTAGTTAATAAGGTATGATATTTTGGCTTTTCGCGCTTGGGCTTGCCGTTGGCAGTTTTTTGAATGTTATTTCTTTGCGTTACAAAGCGGGCGGGCATTTGTTTACGGCCGACGTTTTGAAGGGTCGCTCTCACTGCCCTTACTGCCAAAAAACTTTGCGCTGGTTTGAGCTGGTGCCGCTATTAAGTTTTGCGATACAGATGGGCCGTTGCCGGCATTGCCGCCATTCATTGACCTGGCAGTATCCGATTGTTGAGGTTATTACGGCATCTGTTTTCGCGTTTGTGCCCGTTTACGTCCAGGCGGCTCCGATTTGGATTGTTGCGATACTAGTTTTGATTTTAATTGCATTGATTGACGCCCGGCTTTCGGTTATTCCCGACCAGCTGAACTTGTTTCTGCTGTTTTTGGGCTTTGTTTTTATCGGAATCAAGGGCTTCCAAAATATCAATGCGTGGAGTCCGCATCTGATAGGTCTTGCGGCCGGGCTCTCATTTCTCGGTTTGATATTTGTCGTCAGCCGCGGGCGGGCGATGGGAATGGGGGACGTTAAAATGGCGGCGGCGCTGGGCTTCTTGTTTGCCTGGCCAAAAATCGTACCGCTTTTAATGACTGCTTTTATGCTGGGCGGTTTGTGGGCGACTATCGTTTTGCTGTCCAGGAAAAAAACTCTCAAAGACGCGATTCCCTTCGGTCCGTTTCTTGCCCTCGCCGGCGTTTTAGTCGTTATTTGGGGCGACTTGGTTCTTCGGTCTTTTTACGGCTTTCTTTAGCCAGGATAAAAAATTTATACGCCCCTCCGCCACTTTCTTTTCCCTCAACCCACTGTAGACCCGCCCACCCCCAAGAAAGTCTCCTGTAAGGACCGGCGGTTCTTTTGCCCAGCGGCAAAATCCCCTGCCTGCCGGCAGGCAGGCGCCTATGGGCTCGCCGCGCCACTTTTCGTTTCTTTGCGATTATAACGAAAAGACCATGCTGGCGCGCCTGCCTGCCGGCAGGCAGGGCTCCGCCAATTCCTTTCAGAAGACTTTCTTAGGGTGGTGACACATCACAACAAGCCCCTCTGACGCTTTCTTTTCTCCGACCTCCAATATCTCACGATCGTGAGATATTGGAGGAATCAAAACTGGACGGAACGGGTTGAGGGAAAAGAAAGTGGCGGAGGAGCGAAACCTGAACGGGTTGCGAGGAACTGCTGGTTCCCGAGGAGACTTTACGAAGGGGGCGGAATAAAAGAGCGCCCGGCATTGATAACGCAATGGGTGCTGTTATAATTAATCCGGTACTTTTATAGGAGACGGCAATGAGAATCGTCACGCTGTTGTCTTTGGCGGCGATTTTTCCTCTCGTCGGTTGCAGCGCGATTGAGTCGGAAGTTCTTTATCGCGAAATACCAGCACGGCCGATTGCCGAAAAGGTAGCCGTGATTGAAGAGATGAATTGCGATAATCCCAAGGCCGTGGAATACTGTGCGGAACTTATGAAGGCCGAACTTGAAAGGATGGGGTATCGGATTGCTGACGAGCCCGGTGCGCTAAGAATCAGGTTTTGGGCCAAGCTTGTAGCGGTTAGGTGCGACAATCCCGAAGATGACTACACATCCTCCGGTTTTCTGATTAGGGTCTACCACCCTTATCCCGGAGTTAAGCATTTTCCGAACAAAATTCTTGAACTGAGCGACGGGCGGACCAGCTACATCACATTTGAAAGGGCTTTGCTGTACATTCATTGTAAAGATGTTGTGCCGCGCATGCTGAAAAAGATGGACGAATGTCTTTTTCCCGCCAACTAAATTCAAAACCCCTCCGATATCAATCGGAGGCTTTTTATTTTATAATAGGAGAGCATTCCTAAATTTAATGGATAAAAAACAAGCGAAGGAACGAATTGAAAAATTACGCGAGACGATTGATAAGTACCGCTACGCTTATCACGTTTTGGACAAATCCCTCATTTCCGATGAGGCGTTGGACGCGTTAAAAAAAGAACTTTTTGACTTAGAGCAGCAATTTCCGGACCTTATCACTCCAGACTCGCCGACACAAAGAGTGGCGGGCCAGCCGCTAAAGGAATTTAAAAAGGCCCAGCACGAGAAGCCAATGACTTCTTTTAATGACGCTTTTTCGGAAGATGATATGAGGGACTGGATGAAGCGACTTGAAAATTATTTGGGGCGGGAAATAAAAAAGGAATTTTACTGCGAACATAAGATTGACGGCCTGGCTGTAGAGCTGGTTTACGAAAATGGGATTTTTATCCAGGGTTCCACTCGAGGCAACGGATTGATAGGCGAAGACGTCACTCAAAATCTAAAAACCGTTGAAGCGATTCCTCTGAAATTGGCGCTCGGTGCCCCAAAAAAGCTCATTGTTCGGGGTGAGATTTTTTTAACAAAAAAAGAATTTGACCGAATCAACAAGGAACTTACAAAAAAAGGCGATAAAAATTTCGCCAACCCGCGCAATTTGGCGGCTGGCACCATTCGCCAGCTTGACCCAAAAGTAACCGCCAGCCGCAAACTGGACTCGTTTCAATACGCCATAGTCACGGATGTTGGTCAAAAAACCCACGAGGAAGAACATGAACTTTTGCGCAAGTGGGGGTTCAAAACCAATCCGCACAATAGAAAAATATCGCCTTTCGGGGAAATTTTTGATTTTCATCGGGAGACGGAAAAGCAACGGGAGAAGCTGGCGTATGAAATAGACGGGATTGTCGTGATTGTTAACGACAACAAAACTTTTGAAACCGGAGGGGTAATCGGCAAGGCGCCGCGTGCCGCCATCGCCTACAAGTTTTCTCCAAAGGAAGCGACCACCGTTGTTGAGGATATTCAGGTCCAGGTCGGGCGAACCGGCGTTTTAACGCCAGTGGCGGTTTTGCGGCCGGTGATGGTTGGCGGTATTACCATCACGCACGCCACCGTTCATAATTATGACGAGATTAAGCGCCTGGGACTGAAAATTGGCGACACGGTCATTGTCAGCCGGGCCGGGGACGTCATCCCGCAGGTCAACAAAGTGTTAAAAGAAATGCGTACCGGAAAAGAAAGGGAATTCAAAATGCCGGCCAAATGCCCGGCCGATGGCTCCGCCGTGGTAAAGGACGGAGTCGCCTATAAATGCGGCAATAAAAATTGCGGCGCGCGCCAGCGGGAATTTCTTTATCATTTTGTCGGCGCTTTCAATATGGACGGATTGGGGCCAAAAATTATTGATCGCTTTTTGGACGAAGGCCTTATAATGGATGCCGCGGATATTTTCACGGTTAAAAAAGGTGATGTTGCCGCGTTGGAGAGGTTCGGCGAAAAATCCGCGGAAAATATTATTAGTGAAATTGAAACGCGCAAAAAAATTTCGCTTGAGCGGTTTATTTATGCTCTTGGGATTTTGCATGTTGGAGAGGAAACATCCCGTTTGCTGGCGCAAACGGTAATTTCCCTGCCTCGCCGGCAGGCAGGCAATTCCATTTCCAAACCGAGCCATGTTTTAAAATCGTTGGGGGAAATGTCGGTAGAGGAATTGCAGAAAATTCCCGACATCGGGCCCGCGGTGGCGGCAAGTATCGCCGATTATTTTCAAGACAAACGCCATCGCGAGTTGATTATGAAATTGGATAAAGTTGGAATTATTTTGGAAACCCCCGAACTTAAACCCAAAAGCCAGAGATTAAAAGGCCAAACCTTTGTTCTTACCGGGACCCTTGAATCAATTTCGCGCGATGGCGTAAAGGAAAAAATCCGTTCTTTGGGCGGCGAGGTGAGCGAATCGGTTTCCAAAAAAACTTCCTATGTGGTTGTCGGAGCGGAGCCGGGTTCAAAACTGGAGAAGGCCCGACAGTTGGGCGTAAAAGTTTTGGAAGAGCGAGAATTCTTGAAAATCATCGGCAAGTAGTTGATACTGACCGCAGCTCGTTAAAGGAGTCAAGGCATGACGAAAAGCCGGCGCAGATTTTTGTTTTCCGTGCCCATGGGTAGCGAGGTGGCGGTGGATCAATTTTTGAAATTACTGCAAAAAAGAACTTGCCTTATAATCCGCAAAACCTGCACAATTTTTCACATTAGTTTTGACGACAAGACGGGCGTGGCGGCAACTTCCTACGATACTATGGTTTATTGCGCCGACAAAAAGGCGCGGCGAATTGCCGAGTGTTTGCGCAAAGACATTTTTCCCAAAGATCGCGAATGGCTGGTTTACATCTATAACCCGGACGAAAAAGGAGTCATTGACACGTTTCGATAATTGCGGCACAATTTCTCACAGCTGTTTAAAGGGGGCGCAATGTCGGAACCCCGCATGGCCTACAAGATTTATTTCAACGCGCCGTTTGCCAGAACTTCTCTGGGCGTTTCTCTGGGTCACGCGTTGATTGCAAAGGAATACTGCTACGAGGTCAATTTTGCAGGACAGAGCATTACCTTGAGACCGGGCTTTGAATTTGAAGGGAATGTTGATCAGAGCAATCTGAATTTCAAGTTTCCGGATGGCTTCCGTGTTTCTATCAAGAAAGCATGCGTTGTCAGGGTTGAAAACGTCAGGGTTCCGTTCTAAATTATTATTTTGTCCCCCACCTCCCCACTTAATAAGTGAGGAGGTTTTTGTTAATATATAACTTATGAGCGAAATCACTAAAAAATCTTTGGAGCACTTAGCGGACCTGGCGCGTCTGGAATTAAACGCGCAGGAGGACGAGAAATTTTTAGCAGACCTTAAAAAAATTCTTGACCACTTCCAGGAACTGCAGGCCCTAAACACCGATGGCGTCCAGCCGATGACCGGCGGAACGGAAAGCAAGAATGTTTTTCGCGAAGACGGCGCAACCAAAAGCAGTATTAGCCCCGATGGGGTAGTGGAAGCATTTCCGGAAAAAGAAAAACACTGGCTGAAAGTGCCGCCAGTATTTTAATAATTTTACTATGCATTTACACGACCTCACAATCAAAAAATTCCACGACGGTTTGCTCAAAAAAGAGTTTTCGGCTTTTGACGTCGCTAAGGGCCTTTTTGATTTCATAGAAGACAAGGATAAAGAAATCGGCGCTTATTTAAGTTTGGCGAAGGATACCGCCTTGAAACAGGCCGAGAAGGTTGACATTGCCGTTGCCAAGCAGGAGCCGGTGGACGCGCTGGCCGGCGTTCCGCTGGCTATCAAAGACGCAATTTTAATAGAGGGCCAGCCGGCTACTGCCGGTTCAAAAATTTTGGAAAATTACCGAGCCGCCTATGACGCCACCGTTATTTCAAAACTAAAATCTGTCGGAGCGGTATTTTTGGGCAAAACAAATCTTGATGAATTCGCGATGGGTTCTTCAACCGAGAACTCCGCTTTTAAAGTCACTAAAAATCCGCACGATCTGACCCGGGTGCCGGGCGGTTCGTCGGGAGGTTCGGCGGCGGCCGTGGCCGCCCATATGGCGGTCGCCGCTTTGGGCTCCGACACCGGCGGGTCCATTCGCCAGCCCGCGAGTTTGTGCGGCGTAGTCGGATTGAAAACAACGTATGGCGCCGTTTCCCGGCACGGTTTGATTGCTATGGCTTCCAGCCTGGATCAAATCGGGCCTATCGCGAAAACAGTTGATGACGCCGCGCTTTTATTCAAGGCCATTGCTGGCAAGGACCAATTTGATTCAACTTCGGTTGATGCCAAATACGGGCCGGAATTGACCGAGCCAAAATTGGAAGATATTAAAAAAATGACAATCGGCGTGCCATCGGAATATTTTGTTGAGGGCCTGGACCCCGCGGTGTCAAAAGCGATGGAGGAGGCGATGGCGGCGCTGAAAAGTTTGGGAATTAAATTCAAAGAAATTTCTCTGCCGCACACAAAATACGCGCTCTCTTGCTACTACATTATTATGCCGGCGGAAGTCAGTTCCAACCTGGCCCGCTTTGATGGTATCCGTTACGGTGTTCGCGGCGAAGGACACGGCAATTTGCTGGATTTGTACAAGAAAAGTAAAAGCCATGGTTTTGGCGCCGAAACTAAGCGCCGGATAATTTTAGGGACTTATGTTTTGTCGTCCGGCTATTATGATGCCTACTACGCAAAAGCCCAGAAAGTTCGGCGTCTGATTAAAAATGATTTTGACGAAGCTTTCAACCCGAAAAATGGCGGGGTGGACGTTATTTTTACTCCGGTTGCCCCGACTCCGGCGTTTAAAATCGGTGAAAAAACCGACGATCCGCTGGCAATGTACCTTTCTGACATCTTTACGCTTCCGGTGAACCTTGCCGGTCTGCCAGCCGTTTCCATACCGGTAAAGCAAGCGTCAAACGCTCAATCTCGTGTCTTGCCGGTGGGTTTCCAGTTGATCGGAAAACCTTGGCGAGAAGCTGATATACTTGGAATAGGGCACTACTATGAGCAGCTTCATTGATGGCGCGACAAAGGTTATTTTGAGTTTCCGCGGCTATGCCGGGGAATTTATCAGTTCAATTTATCCGTTCCTGGAAATAGCCGCTTTGGTTATTTCGGGGCTTTTGTTCTGGGGCATTATTTATACAGTTTCAAAAAGCGGCTACATAAGCACGCGCATAGAGTACTATATGGATTATTTGGGCATTGGCGACATCAGCCGCCGCCGCCAACTCAAGGCCTGGAAGCAAATCGTGGAAAGAATGAAAACGCCCGACGCCAGCAACTGGAAACTGGCAATTCTGGAAGCCGACAAAGTGCTGGACGAAATGTGGAAGATCGCGGGCTATCGGGGCGAAACGGTGGACGAGCGTTTCAAGCAAGTACCGCCCGAAACAATTTCCAACCACGCGGAAATCCAGCAGGCGCACCGCGTCCGCAACCGTGTCGTCCAAGAACCGGATTTTGTAATCGCTCACAATGAAGTACTGGACGTTCTGAAGATTTATAAAAAGGCTTTTCAAGAGCTTAAGGCAAGGGAACTTGAAATAAACAGGTTTTTTATAGACCTTCCCCCTGGATGTGAGGATGATTTCTTTAATAATGGGGGGTTCCCTTTTATTGTTGGTTTGCACAATCAGGTTGAAATTTCCGAACGGATAAAGGATGTTATCAATAGCATTATTTCAAAAGATATTATTGCATTGAAAGAATTTAAAACTGAAACAATTGGGAAAATATATGACTTGTTATATCTTCTGGCCAATTCCGACTTGATCAGTTATGATAAACTCCAGAAGGCCCTGCGCATAGATAATATTAGAACTCTATCCGCTCTCCTTGAGGTTCTGGTAATGAGTGGCATTCTGTTAAGAATTAAAAGTTATGGTCAAACTTATGGGGCTACAAGGAAGACACCAAAATATTTTTTTATCACCCCCTCGCTTCGCAGCGCTATTCTGGATAATAATTTTCCCTCCGGCATCGAGGGCAAAAAGTTAGAAGATTATTTTGCCCTAATCATGCATAAGGATTTAAAGAAAACTTTAGCAGTTGATTTGCGTTATGACTTTGCTGAAGGGGGGGCTGATTTTATATTAACCTTAAAAGACAGGAGCAATATTGTTATTGAAGTTGGTTTTAATAAAAAAGAGACTGAACAGGTTAAAAACACGATGAAAAAGGTGAAGAGCCGGTATGGAATAGTCTTTGGGAGCGGCAAATTAGGCCTCGTTGAAGACGCTATTGTTAAGATTCCGCTGAAATACTTGTTGCTGATTTAGTTCAATAATCCTTGACTTTGTATTACAGTAGATTTAATATATTTTTATCCCTTATGATCGCATCTTAAAGATAAAGTAGGTCAGCCCTTATGGGTGATCTGGTTGTCCTTATAATAAGGTAACTAAAAAAGGAGGTGTAACATGGCAAAAATAACTGCGTTTGACCCATTTGGGGTCGAGGATATGTCTAAGGAAAAATATGTTGCAAAACAGGGATATGTGACAGGCAAGTGCCTATGTACCAAATGC
>LCOU01000002.1 GCA_001003205.1 Parcubacteria group bacterium GW2011_GWA2_47_8b
TGCGCGGCGCGGCGGATGAGCTTGACAGTATCCTGACGATAGCGGACGCAGACAAGGTCTTCGGCGTCTCCATGGAAAAACCCTCCGGAAAAAGGGAAACCAAAATGCTTCTTACTCGTTGACTTCAAGCCAACGATAAAAATAAGAAGCACCCTTACCTTTGTAATGTTCTGCGGCCATTGTACCGTATCGGAAGAAATTTGTCAATAGCAGAAAAGTATGGTAGATTTTGTTACACTTAACTCAATTGCCCTCGTAGTCCAATGGATAGAATGCCTGGCTTCGAACCAGGAGATGGGGGTTCGATTCCCTCCGAGGGCACAAATTATTTATAATATAACTGCAATGCCGCGTATTGATTATTTAGCTTCGGAATCGGTAACCGAGGGACACCCCGACAAAATTTGCGACCAGATAAGCGATGCCATTCTTGACGCTTATTTAAAACAAGACGCTAAATCGCGCGTCGCCTGCGAGTCTTTCATTTGCGGAAATAATTTAATCATCGGAGGAGAAATTACCTCTAAAGGAAAAGTTGACGCGGAAAAATTGGCGCGGCAAGTAATAAAAGGAATCGGTTACGATGACGAAAAGAAAGGCTTGGATTATCGGACGGTGAAAATTACGGTTATGCTGAACCGCCAGTCTCCCGACATAGCGATGGGCGTTTCAAAAAAAGATTTATTGGAACAGGGCGCGGGCGATCAAGGCATGATGTACGGCTATGCCTGCGACGAAACCAAAACTTTTATGCCTCTGCCGATTTATCTCGCTCACGCGCTTTCACGGCGTTTGGCGGAAGTCAGAAAAAACGGACTACTCCCGTTTCTGGGTCCTGATGGCAAAACGCAGGTCACCGTTGAATATCACGACGGCAAACCAAAACAAATTAAAAACATCCTTATTTCTTCCCAGCACGCGCCGGAGGTTTCGGTTGAAAAATTAAAAAAAGCTTTGATGGAAAAAGTTATCAGACCTATTGTGCCAAAGAATTTAATAGGCAAGGAAACTGATATTTTTGTAAACCCGACCGGAAGATTTGTAATCGGCGGTCCAGCCGGCGACACCGGTTTAACCGGAAGAAAAATTATCGTTGACACTTACGGCGGATTGGCAAAACACGGCGGCGGCGCTTTTTCGGGCAAAGACCCGAGCAAGGTGGACCGCTCCGCGGCCTACGCGATGCGTTGGGCGGCAAAAAATTTAGTGGCGGCGGGCCTTGCCAAGAAAGCCGAGGTAAAAATTGCCTACGCAATCGGTATGAGTCGGCCGTTGGCTTTTAATGTAAATACTTTTGGAACGGGGAAAATTTCCGACAACAAAATTTCTGATTTAATTGGCAAGGTGTTTGATTTTCGCCCGGCGGCGATTATCCGAGATTTAGATTTGTTGCGGCCGATTTACCTACAAACCGCCGCCTACGGCCACTTCGGCCGCACGGACATTGACTTGCCTTGGGAAAGCACAAGCAGAATTAAAGAGATACAAGCAGGCTTTTGATTGTTACTCAACGATAAGACCTAATAATAACCCCAGTAGAAACTCGCCTAATGTCGGCGGTCGGTTCATTGATTGAGGCGGGGGAGGTTCGGATGGCGGAGGCGGCGGTGGCAATTGTTCCATCGGCGGTTGCATTTGCTGCATCACTTCTTGCTGAATTTGTTGCATCTGTTCTTGTTGAATCTGTTGTATTTGTTCCGGCGAAGGCGGCTGTTGGAAATTCATCATCTCTTGCGGTATGCCTTCCGGCATCATTCCCTCTGGTATCATTTGCTGGATCTGTCTTTGCATTTCTTCGGGGGGCAATCCCTCGGGCATCATCCGATTTTCGCCTTCCGGTCCGCCAGGTTGTCCGCATTCTTCCGGATTGCTTTGGCAGTAAGATTGACACTCTTCAGGAGTACGGCAACCGCCCGGTCCGCTAAATCCTTCGGGCATTCCCATTCCTTGCTCGCCTTCATTCCCCCCGGGACCCATTCCTTGCGGCGGCCCCATTTGATTTTTCATTGTCTCAAAGCATTGTTGCATTTTATCCCCTATTTCGCGGCTGGGCATACCGGTGCCGGATTTTATTTTTTCAATTGTTTCACTGCCGAGCGCTGAATTAAGGCAGTCCATAACTTGCGGCGGCGCTTGATTGAACCCCTGCATCATTTGTTGCCTTCCTTCTTCCATTCTTTTCATATCCTCTTCCGGAATCAAGCCATGTTCTTTGGCAAAATTGAAGCAGGTTTCTTGATTGTCCGGATTTTGGCAGAAACTTTCGCAGGCTTCTTTGCCGCGACAGTTACCCGGACCCTTTCCGCCGGTCTTTTTCATCATCTCCACTTCTTCGGGCGGAATGAATCCCGCGGCGATGGCAAAATTCATACATTCTTCCAGATGTTCGTCTTCGGCGCAATAAACATCGCACTCTTCTCTACCCTTGCAAGCCGGCGGCTTAACCCCCTTTTTAAGGGCTTCAAGCATTTTTTTAGCATTTTCTATTTCTTCTGGGGGCATAAAACCGGCAGCTATCGCAAAGGTCATACACCCTTCCATATTTTCTGGCTGCGAACAGTAGTTGTCGCATTCTTTTTTTCCGCGGCAAGGCGGCGGTTTGACTCCCCGCTTGACCGCCTGGAGCATCTTCTTAGCGTCTTCAATTTCATCAGGCGGAATAAACCCAGCGGCTTCTCCGAAAGTTATACATTTTTCCATATTGTCTGGCTGCGAACAGTAGCTATCGCACGCTTGTCTACCCCGGCAAGGCGGTGGCCTAGCGCCTCTCTTAACCGCTTCGAGTACTTTTCTGGCGTCATCTATTTCATCAGGCGGAATAAGGCCAGCGGCTTCTCCGAAGGCGATGCACTCTTCCATGTGGTCGGGATTATTACAATAATTGTCACATTCTTGCTTATTGCGGCAGTTGCCCGGCGGTTTTAACCCCTTAATCATTGCCGCCTGGATTTGTTTAGCTTCTTTTAATTCTTCAGGCGGCATTAATCCATTTTTTTCGGCAAATGCCACGCATTCATTAATACGGCTGATATCATTACAATAAGCTTCACAGGAATCTTTTGAAGTACATCCGCCCGGTCCTTTGCTGCCCGCGGCCAAGAACCTTTTTCCTTGTTCAAGTTCGTCTTCGGGAATTAAATCGTGCTGTTCGGCAAAATCCAGACAGGCTTCTAGATTTTTAGAATCATCGCAAAAAAGCCGGCAATCACTTTCATTTTTACAGTTTCCTAATTGAGGAACGGGATATTGAATATCTTGGTCAGCTTGAGCCAAGGTGTTGCTAACCAAGGCAACCGAGAATGCAATGCTAAGCCCCAAAATTCCTCCAGCGATAATTTTTTCAAATTTCATAATTTATTCAAAAGGATTAGTTTTAAGATTTTTAAAAGGATTTGTTTGATTAAGGGGGTTGGTTTCGGGTATTTTCGGATTTACATCGGGAAGGTTGGCTTCTTCTAGGGGGTTGGTTGTGCCGGACATTTCTGGCAGAACACCGCCGGTTGCTGCGGATTTCAGCGTTTTTTCCAGCGCTTCTTCTGGGGTCTCTTCTGAAGACAATCTCCAAGCCAAGTAGCCCGCGACAGCCAAAACAATTATTGTTAAGATAATTATGAGCAGGACTTTATTTTTCGCCATATACCTACTATTATACACGATGGCGATTACGAGTTATCCACAGATTATCCAAAAGCAGCTATAAGCATCCCTAGCTCAATTGGCAGAGCAGATCCCTCTTAAGGATAAGGTTCTGGGTTCGAGACCCAGGGGATGCACAAATGCGCGCTTAGCTCAGTACGAACATATCTCGTATCCATCGGTGGGCGCTTAGCTCAGTGGCAGAGCGGTCCGATGTACATCGGACAGGTCGGCGCCGAAGGACGGTTAGCTCAGCGGTAGAGCATTCGCCTTACACGCGAAGGGTCGCAGGTTCAAATCCTGCACCGTCCACAACAAAATAAATCTCCTATCAGTGTGCATTAATAAACTATCAGAGCGGTCCGATGTACATCGGACAGGTCAGAGATTCAATCCCCTCAGCGCGCACAAATTCAAAAACCCCGAATATTCGGGGTTTTTGAATTTCTACTTATTCGGAAATATATGCATATCAAGGTGATGCCCGGCTTTGACGCGTCAAAGCGTCGTTGGATGTATTCCATTATTCAGCCATGGCTGAATAATGGAATAAAAACCCCGAGACCGAAGTCTCGGGGGCGCCCCAGGGGACGAGCTAATTTTGAGCTTTTTCCGGTCACTCCCCCCTTCGCTGTCAAGGACTGGTCGGTTTATTGATTATTTGTTTTAACGGGGCTATTATAAGGCCAGCTTTTTACAAACGAGGTGCCGCATGGCCGAAGCCGGATCGTCGTCGTCAGATTTTCTAAAGTTGTTGTCCAAGATTGCCAACGGCGACAAAAGTAAGGCGGAACAGCTTGTTAGCGATTACAAGGATTTTATCTTGGAAGAAGCCAAAAGATGCAAGGCAAAGTATCAGCGGAAGTATGAGGTCTGGTGCGAGTTGAGCCTGGATGATCTTTTTGCCGAAGGCGTGGTGGGACTCTTGCAAGCCGTTAAGGATGTTGGCTACTGGAACAAGTTTTCAGACTGCGTCCGAAAAATGATTAAGGAAAAGATTCTAGCCGCCATAATTCGCGAAATTGACTTCAAGGCTTTCAACTCCCGACTTAAGGAAGAGCTCGCTGCTTATAGAAAGGTAAGGGCCAGGCTGTTTCGCAAACTTCGCCGCTCCCCTACCATTGCAGAGCTGGTTAAGGCGACCAAGCTCTCCAGCGACAAAGTTGAGCAGCTGGAAAAACTCCACCAGATTGCGATGGATTACGAATACGAGTAATAAGGCAAACCCTTCGAGGTACTTCGGAGGGTTTTTTGATTATTCTCACAAAACTTGACAGAATTACCAAAACAGTGTGAAACACTGTGTTAAACACCGGAAATATTTTGAGCTTAAACCTAAACAAATGTTTCACGTGAAACATTTGTTTAGCGTGAAACATCCCTCAATCAAATATTTTCGTAGTGAGTTATTTTGTTTGCCGGCAAACAAATGGCCAGTAAATCTATTCGCCAGCCTTTTTGTTCGTTAACAAATTCCGGATGTTTGCCGGCAAACAATTGCGCGGTTCTCTGAAGCTTTTTTAGCTTTGCCGAAGTAAGATTATCCTCTGGCGTTAATGCGGCAATATTACGGCAACGCTCATTTTGGATTGCCGAATTGCCGCATTCGTTATCGATCGATTGCCGAATTGTTTTAACCTCAACAAAAACAAGAACCCTTGCCGGGTCTATGGCTATAATGTCCAGTTCGCCCCAGGGCCTGCGGTAATTACGATCAATAATCTTATAATTCTTGCCGATTAAGTATTGGCAGGCCAAATCTTCTCCTATTTTTCCAACTTCTGATTTACTTGTCATTTGTTTAGCGTGAAACAATTGTTTCACGCTAAACAATGTTAATCAAGTGTTTCACGCTAAACAAATGTTTCACGTGAAACATTTTTCTAACCTTGAGCTTAAAATATTTCCGGTGTTTAACACAGTGTTTCACACTGCTTTGCCTATTTTGTCAAGTTTGGCTTGGCGCCACCCCCTTCGTAAAGTCTCCTCGGGAACCGGAGTCGGCTCCCTGCCTGCCGGCAGGCAGGGCTCCGGCGGCTCGCCGCTCCTAGGGACTCGCCGATTTGCCAATAGTTAAGAGTTAATTATAACTATTGACCCAAGCCAAATCGGCTCCGTCACTTTCCCTACAGGAGACTTTACGAAGGGGTTACGTTTACCGGCCACTATCCTATAGGATAGTGGCTAGAACCCTCCCCCAAGAATGTCTTTGAGGGAAAGTGGAAGATATTGTTGGGGGAGGGGCGTATAAGATGGAGAGGAGACTTTACGAAAGGGGAGGAATGTCAGAGAGGGGATTTTGTGTTAAATTTACCGTATGACATTTTTGGAGAGCTTCGTCCTTATAAATCCGCTCATAGCCTATTTAATTTTATTCGGGGGAATGTTTATTGAAGGGGAGATATTTTTCCTAACTGCCAGTATTTTTGCCCTTGAGGGCTATTTGAACTTGTGGTGGGTGGCCGGCGTGGCCTTTGCCGGCGTCATTATTGGAGACGTGGCTTGGTACTATCTTGGCCGCTATTCAAAAGAAACCAGGATAGGGAATTGGGTAAGTCGGAAATTTGAAAAACACCAAGGGTGGCTATTGGAGAATATTCAGAATCACTATGTACGCCTCGCCTTTTTTTCTAAATTTTTGTATTACGTAAATCGGATTACGCCGCTTTTGGCCGGCTGGCAAAAAATGGATTTTAAAAAATTTTTTAAGACTCATTTGATTGCCGGATTTGCTTGGGTGGTGGCCATGACGATACTCGGTAAATTTTTCGGCTTGATTATTATAGCCATTGGCACTAAAAAAGTATTTCGCGGCATCCACTGGTTTTTTATCAGCTTGGCGGTGTTGGTTATTGGCGGCGAATTTATTTTGAAGCGCTTGTTTGTTAGAAAAGTAATAAAACATTAAGGTGAGTTATACTTAAAAAATGAGCTTGTTTAAACCAAAACCGAAATTGAAGATTTTATTTGTAGCCACCGAGGCCGCTCCTTTTGCCAAGGCCGGGGGATTGGGGGAGGTGATGTTTTCTTTACCAAGAGCGTTGGTAAAACTTGGTTACGATGCTCGGGTTATGGTTCCGCGCTACGCCGGCATAGATCTAAACCAATACAATCTTAAAATGGAATTGGAAGGCTTGATGATTCCCACTGACGCGGAAGGGGAAAGTGAGCCGCGTTACTTGACGTGCAATGTCCGGAAATACGAAGCCGGCGGTATGCCGCGCTCTCCCGTTACGACTTATTTTTTGGAGAACATGGAATACTATGAGCAGCGAGCTAATGTCTATGGCTATGCCGATGATGCCGCTCGCTGGGCGCTTTTATGCCGGGGCGTGCTGGAATTTTTGCGCTCGTATAGAAATTGGAAGCCGGACGTGATTGTTGCCGCCGATTGGCAGACCGGATTCTTGCCCAATTATCTGAAAACCATTTATAAAAACGATCCGTTGCTTGCCTCCATTGCGACCGTTTTTACAATTCACAATCTTTATTACCAAGGAATGTTTGATCACCGATTTGTTTCAGAAATGGATTTTGACGACGGCCAATCGCCGGTTGGATCTCTTTTCAATCCGCGATTGCTGAAGCTTAACGGAATGCGGCGGGGGATTATGTTTGCCGATGTGATTACCACGGTTTCACCAGGCTATGCCAAGGAAATAACCACGCCCGAATACGGCGAATTGTTGGACGGATTATTGAGGGAGCGGCGCTCACGGCTGTACGGCGTGATTAACGCCATTGATTATAAGATTTTCAATCCCGAACTAAGTCCGAATTTAGCCAAACATTACAGTGCCGGTAATTTTGCCAACCGGATTCTCAATAAAACCCATCTTCAAGGCCGCTTCGGTTTGCCCAAAGATGAAAAGGTCTTTATTCTCGCGGTCGTTGCGCGTCTTATAGAACAAAAGGGATTTGACTTGCTTCTTCCGGTTGCTGACCAGCTTTTAAATGCGATGAATATGCAATTAGTGGTGCTGGGAAACGGCGATGCGAAGTATATGAGTTATTTCCAAGATTTAGAAAAACGATTCCCGGGCCGGGTCGCGGCCAATCTGGTTTTTGATAAAGAACTTCCGCATTTGATTTACGCGGGAGCGGACGCGGTTTTGGTTCCCTCCAAATTTGAACCTTCGGGCCTGACCCAAATGGAAGCGATGCGTTATGGTTGCATTCCGATTGTGAGAAAAACAGGCGGCTTGGCCGATACGGTAGAAGATTACGATCCCGGCAAAAATACGGGTACCGGATTTGTGTTTGAGAACTTTGATTCCATGTCTCTGGTGGTCGCCATTACCCGCGCCTATGAAAATTATCGCAGTTCGGAAATTTGGAGCGGACTGCAGCGTCGAGCGATGGATAAAGATTTTTCCTGGAAAAAATCAGCGGATGAATACGCAAAAGTGTTCGCAATCGCCAAATCAATTGTTGAAAATTCTGAAGGCAAGAATGTACTGGGCTAACTTCCTTCATATTTATCAGCCGCCGACTCAAAAAGAAATTTGGGTCAGGAGAATAACCGACGAATGTTATAGAAAGCTGTTCGCTGGCATTTTAAAAACCCTGCCTCATCGGCAGGCAGGCCTGCCCGCCGGTGAGGTGGGTAAACACGCGCGGCTGACATTGAACATTAATGGCATTTTATGCGAACTTTTGGACAAGCATGGCGGCCGGGATGTCCTGGAAAACATTAAAAAACTTTTGCAAAACGGCACGCTGGAACTAACCGGTAGCGCGAAGTTTCACGCCTTTTTGCCGTTGTTACCGGAAAGCGAAATTGAGCGGCAGATACTTTTAAATGAAGCAATTCTTGATAAATATTTTGGGAATTTGTGGCGCGGGCCTGCCGGTAATGGCTTTTTCAGCCCAGAAATGGCTTATTCCCACAAGGTGGCGGCGGTGGCCGCCCGGCTTGGCTATAAATGGATGGTTATGGATGAGCTTGGTTTTCCGTCGGGGAAAAAGTATTCGCCGGACACGATATACAAAATAAAAGGCCTGGAAGACTTCTCCGTTTTTTTTAGAGAGAGAAATTTGTCTTTTACGATTTTGTCGGCGCAGGTTGGCACCGTCCCTACCATATTGCGCTATCTTGGCCAGCGTTTGGAAAAAAACGAATACGTGGTTACGGCAATGGACGGCGAGACCTTCGGGCATCATAGGCCCGGCCTGGAAACGCTCCTGTTTGATTTGTTGAGTGAAAAAAAGATACAGTCATTGGCGATTGGAGATTTGCCCGGCAAATTCACAAAAACGGAAGAAATAGAACCAAAAGAATCTACTTGGGCGGTTACAAAAAATGATATTAAAAACAATACGCCCTTTTCCCGTTGGAATAAAAGCGATAACCCAATACAGCAAAATCAGTGGGAATTGACCAATATTGCCATTGCGGCGGGCAACCGAGCGCCCGTTGACGATAAAGTCCGCGGTTTGTTGGACGCGGCTCTTCACTCCGACCAATATTGGTGGGCCTCTGCTCGCCCGTGGTGGAGTTTGGAAATGATGGAGCGCGGCGCTTATGAGCTTAAGCAAGTCGTTTTAGAAGCTCCCGCTTCAACGGTCCAAGAAAAAAATAGGGCAGAGGAATTATATCGCAATATTGTTTACACCGCCTTGGAGTGGCAGCGGAGCGGTTTAGTAGACGCGATTTCCCGACAAGAAGACGAGGAGGTGCGCGAACGATTGGAAGAAAAGGAGCAACTCTTCATAACTAAAGATGAGTATCGGCAAATGATTGCCACGCTGGAACAGCAGATGCATCTGGCGGCCAAGGCCGAGGAATACCACCGGGCCGCGATGATTAAAGACAGAATTCGGGAGCTTAACGAGGAAATGGAAAAACAGAAATGAAGTATAAATTTTATACGAAATCCGAAAAAGCTTGGGTGGCAATGCTCCAAGACATCAAAGAGGCAAAACACTCCATATATTTGGAGAGTTTTATTTTAACCGACGATTCGTCAACTCATAATTTTTTTGAAGTACTCAAAGAAAAAGCGCGCCAAGGCGTGATGGTCAAAATAATAATTGATCGCGTTGGCAATCTTTGGCTTGGCTCAATCAATAGAAAAGAATTTGAAGAGGCGGGAGCTGAAATGCTTTTTTTTAACCGCTGGTTTTATCACTCGCACAGGAAAATTCTGGTCATTGACGAGTCCGTCGCTTATATTGGCGGAGTGAATGTGGGAGGCGCTTACGCCAATTGGCTGGACTTGCACGTCCGTCTCACCGGAAAGTTGGCGCGCAGCCTTTCTAAATCCTTCAGCAGAGTCTACGGCATTGCCGGTGGGCAAGACCCGGCAATTTTAAACATAAGAAAACAACGGAAACTTCCCAAGGCGCGGACAGGGTTATATAAAGCGAAGTCCTGGCTCATTGAGCATTGGCCCATAAAAGGAAAATCGGCTTTGCGGTATTACTACAAGAAAAAATGCGCCGAGGCAAAAAAAAGCATTACGATTGTTACGCCTTATTTCATTCCGCACCGCTGGCTGATTAGATCGTTGCGGGCCGCCGCTAACCGCGGCGTCAAGATTGAGGTAATCGTGCCGGAAAAAACTGATGTTTTCATAGCCAACATCGCCCATAGAGTTTTTGCCGACAGCTTAAAAGGCATTCTAACAATTTATTTTATTCCGGAAATGAATCACGCCAAAGTTTTATTGATTGATAATCGCGATGGATTAGTGGGCTCCAATAACATTGATGCCCAAAGTTTTGATTTTAACTTGGAGGCAAGTATTAGCTTCAGGCGCAAGGATATGGTGGGGGATCTTAGAACAATTTTAGAGCGTTGGAAGAAATTAGCCGTCCCTTTTAACCCGCACGCTTTGTTGCGCTGGTACTATTATTTCTTGGGATTTTTTATAAGAATTATTCAGCCGATATTGTAATGAAAAACACGGGGAAAAAAATCGTGGTCATTGGCGGAGGTACTGGCGTGTTTACCGTTCTTTCGGGGCTTAAAAAATATTTTTCTGATCTGACGGCCGTCGTTACCATGGCCGATGACGGTGGCTCTACCGGGATTTTGCGCGAGGAATTTGGAATTTTGCCCCCGGGTGATATTCGCCGGGCGCTTATTGCCCTTTCAACATCCGACAATAAAATGCTGTCCCAGCTTTTTAATTATCGTTTCGCGGAAGGCGGCGGGCTGTCGGGCCATAGTTTTGGCAACTTAATGATTACCGCGTTGGAGCGGCTTACTGGCAGTTTTGACAAAGCCGTAGAGGAGACGGGAAAGCTTCTTTCGGTGCGCGGCCGGGTTTTGCCTGTAACCCTGAAGAAAACCGCCCGGTATTTAAACAAGCAAAGCAATTTTTTAAATTGTTATCGGACCGGGAGATTTGTTTACGAGTTTAATTCCCAATCTTCTGGTTGATGGAATGAGGGAAGCGTTGAAAAAAAGTCGTGCGAAAAAAATTTATTTTGTTAATCTGATGACCAAATTCGGAGAAACAACCGGTTTTCAGGCGTCGGATTTTTTACGGACTATAGAGGAGTATCTCGGCAAAAATATTTTGAATTATGCCGTCGTGAACAAGACCAAGCCGACCGCGATGCGTTTTCGGCCGTATTCCAAAGAAAGAGCAGAGGTTGTTGAGCCGGATTTGAAAAATTTCAACGCTTCCCCCATACCAATCGCCGCAAATCTTCTTCGTCGGTACGGCTTGCTTAGGCATGACCCAGAAAAAATTGCCGAGATCGTCAGAATGCTTATTTAACCCGCCTTTCTTATTCTAGAAATTACAAAATCTCCCACTAGAACCAAAATAATGCCGAGATTGTTAACGAGGAGATCGCTGGAAGTATCAAATGCCCCGGTGACGTTGTGGGCGCCATAGTAGCGATCGCCGATCAATTCGGCAATTTCGTAAATTACGCTAAACAGATTGGTGGTGGTCAGAGTAACGTAATAAACGACTATTCTGGGGATGTTGTATTGGTAAAATCTGGAAATTACTCGTATTAGATTCAAAAAAAACACCGTGCCTAAGATTCCGGTAGAAAAATGCACAATTTTATCGAAATTTTGTATTTCAAAAAGAGAAAATGTATTGGCGCCGAAATCAATGCCGCCAAGGGCGGTTCCCAGAGCCCAAAAAACGGCAGGCAAGTGGCCAAAACGCGTTCGTTTCAAGTACCAATGAGCGCCCTCTAGAACAAACCAAAGTACAATCGTGGTAAGAAACGGCCCGAGCCAAAGCCTGCCCCATGCGGCCGGTGAGAGGTCGGATTGATCTGCGACCAGGCCATTATAAAGCACATAAAAAAGAGTGGCCGCCAAAAAACCGCGGCAAAAATTGACAACCCACTTATTTTGCGACCTCATAGATCTTCTTTTCTATGGCACGAATAAGTTTTTTATCTTCCGCCAGCTTGGCTTTCACGGCCTCTATGCCGATGCCTAATTTCTCACCTTCAAAACTGTAACTGGCGCCGGCTTTTGTAATAACTCCATACTTAAGCGCGGAATTTGCCACATCGGCTTCGTAGGAAAGCCCCTCTCCGTACATAATGTCAAACTCGGCCAGCTTAAACGGAGGAGCAACTTTATTTTTGACCACTTTGGCGCGGACTCGGTTGCCGACGACGTTGTCTCCCTTTTTAATTTGAGCTTCTCGCCGCACGTCTATTCGCACCGAACAGTAAAATTTAAGCGCCCGTCCGCCCGGGGTAACTTCCGGGTTGCCGAACATAATGCCGATTTTCTCCCGCAATTGATTAATGAAAATAACAAGGGTGTTGGATTTGGCGGTAATGGCGGTGAGTTTGCGCAGCGCCTGCGACATTAATCGGGCCTGCAGTCCGATGAATTGGGCGCCCATTTCTCCCTCTATTTCCGCTTTCGGGGTCAGTGCCGCAACGGAGTCAACTACTACTACGTCAATTATCCCGGAGCGAACCAAGCTTTCCAGGATGTTCAACGCCTCCTCGCCGTTATCCGGCTGTGAAATCAGCAGTTCTTTGACTTTCACTCCGAGTCTTGCGGCATATTCCGGGTCTAGGGCGTGCTCGGCATCTATGAAAGCGGCCTTGCCCCCTTTATTTTGGGCTTGGGCTACAACATTGAGCGCCAGCGTGGTTTTTCCGGAAGACTCCGGTCCATAAATTTCCACGATTCTGCCCTTGGGCAATCCACCTACTCCCAGCGCCAAATCCAACGAGAATGAACCCGTCGGAATCACATCAACGTTGACCCGCTTGGCTTCGCCGAGCCTCATAATCGCTCCTTCGCCGAACTTGCTCTGTAATGTTTCCAGCAGTCCCGCCAATTCTTTTTCGGTATCCTTTTTTTCCGGTTCGGGTTTATTCATCATTTTATTAATTGTTCTCTTCTTGATAAATTATTTGCTTAACTACCTTTGTTTCTTTTCCTAAAAACTTCTTTGCCATGAATTCAAACGTGTTCAAACCGGACTGCAGGCTATAATTTTCCCTGAATTTTCCATCCTTGTCAACGTAGACCTCTTCGCCGTTAATGAAAAGTTTATCAACGGGGTCCACGTTTCCTTCAAGGACGAATAATGAGTTGTTGACGATAATAGTTGCCTCAAGCGGATTGGTAATCGCGAGGTCGGGAATGCCGGTAACTTTCCCGGAACTGACGAAAACATATACCATTATCGCGGCAATGATAAGCGCCGGCACAAGCCATAGCCGATTTTCGGCCTTGATGGCAAACCGATTTTCCGGCAGGCGGTCGGATGCCCCGGAAGTGCGTATTTCGCTCTCTTCTTGGAATTTTTTCCACAAAAATCCGGTTTCTATATCAAGAGCTTGCTCTAATTTTTTAAAATAGCCGCACAAATAGGGCGCGGCCGGCAATTTTTTCCATTCACTTTTAAGTATTGCTTCCAGGAAATGTTTGGAGATGCCGGTCAACATCGCGGTTTTGTCCAGCGTAAGTCCCTTGGCTTCCAGGCGTTCCAAAATAAAGTCTTTAATCGGCTTATTTTCCACGCCTAATTTATATCACTATTTTCCTGATTAATAAATACCTCTCTGGGTTTGGCGCCTTCTCCGGGCCCGATGATTCCCTTTCCTTCCATAATATCCAACAAACGGGCGGCTCGCGCGTATCCGATTGACAGACGTCTTTGCAGAAGAGACGCCGAGGCTTTTTTAGATTCCGTAACCACTCGGACGGCTTCCTGGAAAAGTTCGTCACTTGCTTCATCGCCATCCGAATCGCCAGCAAACCCAACCGGACTGTTTCCTGAGTCGCCGCTGAAAGAATATTCCTCAACCGTATCATTATTTTTTTCAATAAATTCCGCCACACTGCGAATTTCTTCCTCGGAAATATAAGCGCCTTGAATTCTTTTCGGTTTGGAAAAATCAGAGGAAATAAAAAGCATATCCCCGCCGCCGAGAAGTTTTTCGGCGCCGGCCATGTCCAAAATTGTCCGGGAATCAACTTGACTCGCAACCTGAAGAGCGATGCGCGCGGTGATGTTGGCTTTGATCAGCCCGGTGATTACCTCCACCGACGGGCGTTGAGTGGAAACCACAAGATGGATTCCTGTGGCGCGCGCCATCTGGGCGAGGCGGACGACCGAGCTTTCAATCTCTCGGCCATAAGCGGCCATTAAGTCGGCTAATTCATCCACCACCAATACAATATAAGGCAATGCCGTTTCGCTCTTTTGATTGTAGGAGCCGATATCGCGGGCGCCGGCTTCCAGAAGTATTTCGTAGCGGTGTTCCATTTCTTTTATTGTCCAGCGGAAGAGGCCAATGGCTTTTTTCCCATCGGTAATCACGGGGCTGATAAGATGCGGCACGCCGCCGTAAATTGAGAGCTCCACTCGTTTGGGATCAATAAGCGCCAAGCGCAAGGTGTCGGGCGAATTTTTGTATAACAAAGAAACTAAAAGGGCATGAATGGAAACGCTCTTGCCGCTGCCGGTACTGCCGGCAACCATAAGATGAGGCATTTTTTCCAGATCGGCCATAACGGGTTCGCCGCTGACGCCGCGTCCCAGAATAAAAGCGAGCGGGCCGGATTCCTTGAAATCCGGGTAGGCCATCAAGCTGCCAAGGCGGACAACCGCCGCCGATTTGTTCGGTACCTCTATTCCGACCAGAGATTTTCCCGGGATGGGAGCTTCAATTCTGATGGGATGAGCGGCCAAAGCCAAAGCCAAATCTTGGTTGAGCGTTAAAATTTTGCTTATCTTCACGCCCTCGGCCGGTTTCAGCGTATAGCGGGTAACTTTTGGACCGATATTTATTTCCCCCATTTCCACGGCTATGCCAAAACTTTCCAAAGTCCTTTTAATAATGTTGGCATTTGCTCGCAAATCGCCGGAAGTCGGCTTCTCCACAGATGTTTTTAAAAGCGTTAGCGGCGGCACAATATAATTGGCGTAGGTTTTAGCCCGGACAGGAGACTTGCGCGCCGGCGGCATCGGGAAATCATCGGCAATTTTTATTTTGTCCATCTTTGCCACGGCTGCGGGATTTGCGATTGGCGGCTCGGGTTCAGTAATTGCCGCTTCTTCCGGTTCGTTGTCCGGCGCTTCCCTCGCCGGTTCGGCCAGTTTTTCTGTTTCTACTTTTTTGAATTTGATTGAGGCGTTGAAGGTTATCAAAACGGCGGCAATTAGCAGAACCAAGCTTATTATAATAGAAGCCGTGTAGCCGAACGGTATTTCCAGCAAACCCATTATCCGCCCCAAAAACCCTCCCTTGTTTTCAAAAATAATATCAATCAAACCCAGACCGGATACGATAAATAAAGCAGCGCCGAGGAAGCTGGTGACGACAAAAACCCTTTGCCGCGCGATTAAAAATAAAAAGGCGACCAGGACTGCTATCGTTGGCAGCATATAATATCCCCAGCCAAAAAGATTTTGCAGGATGACGTAGATAAACCGGCCGACCGGTCCGGCCTTGTCAACGGCGGCCAGTATCAAAATAACGGCAATGCCGATGAGGGCGATTGCTATCAAGCTGTTTTTGGTTTCCGAATGTATTTTTGGCTGATGAGGGCGTTCTTTTTTGGACATGAAGCAGAATGCCTACTATTATTAATACTAATACTAATATGGATCCAATCATATTTAAAGCCTACGATATCCGAGGCCGCTATCCGAAGGAAATTAACGAGGAAGTTGTCGCCAAAATTGCCCGAGAGGTGCGGGGTAGGCTTGGCGGCGGTAAGATAGTCGTCGGCCACGACGCCCGCTTAAGCTCACCCGCCCTTTATAAATCCGTTCTTCAATCATTAAAAATTAAAAAATTCCTGCCTGCCCATGCCTACCGGCAGGCAGGCGGCAGGCAGGTAAAATTTAAAATTGAGGCTGTAGGCCTTGCTACTACGCCCATGTTGTATTTCCTCGTGAATAAGTTGAAGGCCGCTGGCGGCATTATGATAACCGCCTCTCACAATCCCAAAGAATTTAATGGTCTTAAAATCGTCGGAAAAAAAGCGATACCCATTAGCGGTGCAGAAATTAAAAAATGGTTCCCGTTAGAAGTGGCACCATCTCAAAATCATTTCTAACGGCCAAATACAAAATTATGTTAATAAGTTATATCAAAACGTCGATGATAGACCACTTCTAACGGGATGGACTACCTAAATTTGTACGTAGATTTTTTAAAAAAATTTTTGAAACCAAAACGGCCCCTGCGCATAGTGTTTGATTGCTCCAACGGAACGGCCGGAACAGTTCTTTCTAAAATTAAATCCGCCAGTCGGCGGATAAAATTGCAAATTATCAACGCCAAGCCGGACGGGAATTTTCCCGCTCACGGTCCGAATCCGATGTTGAAGGGCGCGATGGGTGATTTGAAAAAAGCCGTTTTGAAGAATAAGGCAGACCTCGGTGTTATTTTGGACGCCGATGGCGACCGCGTTTTTTTTGTGGACAATTTGGGTCGGGAAATAAATCCGGATGCCGTGGCTGTCTTGATTTCAAAAAATTTTTCAGGCCCAGTAGTTTTGGATGTGCGATCGGGATATTTAATTCGTGAAGCGTTAGCCACCGATAAAAAAACGGTGCTTGATTCCCGTGTTGGCCATTATTTCATTAAAAGATTAATGTCAGAGAAAAAAGCGGACTTTGGGGCGGAAACATCGGGTCATTACTATTTCAAATTTGGGGAGGCGTACTGGGATTCCGGAATTTTCGGCGCAATCCACCTTATTAACGCGTTACCCGACGACGTTGCCGCTTGGATTGATCAGCTTCCGAAATATTTTCAATCGGGAGAAATTAATTTTTCTGTTAAAAACAAAACCGCGGCTTTACAAAAAATAAAATCCATTTACATAAAAGAGGCAAAAAAAACTTCGGAACTGGATGGACTCAAAATGGAATTTGGGAATTGGTGGTTTAATTTGCGGCCTTCTAATACGGAAAATTTACTGCGACTAAACATTGAGGCTAGGGGAAAAGATATTTTGGACAAACATTTGCGACAAATTACAGAAAACTTGGTAAAATAATCACAGTCCCTTTTTGGAGGTGGTATGCGCCGCGTCGTTTTCTTTGTGATTTTGGCGTTCGTCGGGGTTTTTGTATTCGGTTGCCGCAGTCATCATCACCGTTCGGATTCTTCCACCGTCTCTGACGGAGGTGACAATACTTCTGATGACGGTGATGAGGACAAGGACAAGCACGAGAACAACGGCGATAACGGCAAGAACAACGGCAAGGGACATCACAAGAATTCAGACAAGCCCGGCCATCGTCATCATGGTGATGACGAATCCGAAAACAAGTAATATGATAGCTAGAATAGAGTGGCCGGCAAGTCCACTTCCTGCCAACCCAAAGCTACCTTCATCAGTTCGCCAGTTTGGCGATGAGGCACCATTAGGTGCCTCTGTTTTTTTGCCAGTTCATAAAGCTCTTTGGTAATTTTAACGTCGTTAAGGCAATAATTTTTCAGTTCTTCAAAATTACCCTCCCGATAAAATTTAATTGCCTCAAGCCCGTGGTGTGTTTTTCCGATACCGAGATTCGTTTTTGCCAGAATATCCAGGCTAATGCGGCTACCCAGACCGATTTCCACCTCTTCCAGGAGGTCCAGTCGGGGAATGCCCCAGATGTCAAAATTGACGTATTTTTCCAGAACCGGAATGTCAAAACGATTGATGCTAAAGCCGATTATCAAGCCGGCTTTTTTTAGAAGTTCATTTAATTCGCCGAACTGATTTTCAAAAAAAGAAAAGTAAGCATCCTTGTTGTACGAATAAACGCCGACGAAAGAAGCGTCCAGTTTTTTGATATGTTCTTGCCCGCCAACGTCGGCAAAGGTATTTTTTGTTTCTATGTCTATTACAAGTTTATCCATTGGCTAGACATGCCGGTCGGCTACGTTAGACGCGGCATAACTTTCGGGCTTGGTTTTTACCTCAAAATTGTTGGCGCGAATCATTCCTACTAATTCCTGGATCATAACTTTTGAAGCGCCGTTTTCACCGACATCAATATGAATTTCAAAATCAAACTTTGGCGCTTCCATTTGTTTTAATTCGCTCAAGAATTCTTTGGCGGCTTCTAACGAAATCAGCACTTCGTGGGTTATGCGATCGCGCAGGGTGTGGAATTTTCCTGGATTATCAATACGCCGCCAAAAGTAGCGGCCTCCGCGGCCGACTCGGTGAACTACAATGGCGGTCACAAAGTCGGCGAGATCGTTGTGAGTTCTAAGCGAATCGGTGCCAATGGTTATCTTGTATTCCTTTTGAGAATCGGCCCTCATAAAGTTAACTATTTCCCGCCCTACCTGTTCGGCGCTCATTTTTAACCCCACGGAGCTATTGAAAAAATCTGACATTGGCTATAAAGTAACTCTTTTTAGGGTATGAAGTCAATTTATTTAGATTACGCCGCCTCAACGCCTATTGATCCGCGGGTTGTAGCGGCGATGTCGCCTTATTTTACCGAAATTTTCGCCAATCCCAATTCCCTTCATCGCTTCGGCCAAGAAGCGTCCCGGGCCGTTTTTGTTTCACGTCAAACAATTGCCCGCTCTCTTGGCGCCGATTATAAGGAAATTATTTTTACGGGTTCGGCAACCGAAGCGAATAATCTAGCCTTGCGAGGCTCGATTAAAGCGATCCAAAAAATTCAAATACATTCGAATAATTCGAATGGAAATTCGGATATTTTGAATCGCCCAAGAATTATCGTTTCCGTGATTGAGCACGAATCGGTTCTAGAAACCTGCCGAGATTTGGAAAAGGAAGGAGTGGAGGTAATTTACATTTCCGTTAATAAGGAAGGAATTGTGGATTTGAAAAAGTTGAAGTCGACATTAAACGACCGAACTGTATTAGTTTCCGTGATGTATGCCAACAACGAAATTGGCACCATTCAGCCCATTGATAAAATTTCTGAAATTATCAGAAATTTTAGAGAATCAAGAATCAAGAATCAAGAATCAAGAAAGGCGGATTCAAAATTCATAATTCATAATTCTTTATTCCCGCTATTTCATACCGACGCCGTCCAGGCATTTCAATATTTGGATTGTAACGTGAAGAATTTAGGCGTTGATCTAATGACCCTCTCGGCTCATAAAATATACGGACCGAAGGGAATAGGGGCGCTCTATGTGCGCGATGCGATTCAAAAAATTCAAATACATTCGAATAATTCGAATGGAAATTCGGATATTTCGGATCGCTTGCTAGCACCCATAATAACTGGCGGCGATCAAGAAAACGGTTTGCGTTCCGGCACGGAAAATGTTTCCTATATTGTCGGTTTCGCCAAGGCGGTGGAAATTGCCGATAAGGTGAGGGGGCCAGAGTCGGCTCGCGTGGAAAAATTGCGAAACTATTTTTGGCGATCGCTTCAAAAGGCGTTTGGTTCAAAATCAATCGCGCTAAACGGGTCTCTGCAAAATCGCCTGCCGAATAACCTCAATATTTATTTTGCCGGCCGGAGCGCGCAGGAGTTGCTGATTAAACTTGACTTGGTTGGCGGAGTGGCCGCCTCATCCGGCGCCGCTTGCGCTACGCGCGTGAATAAGGAGTCTCATGTATTGAAGGCGCTCGGTTTTACGCCCGCGCGCGCGTCGGGAAGTTTAAGATTCAGTTTGGGCCGTCCGACTACAAAAAAAGAAATAGACTCGGCGGTTGAAAAGTTGAAAAACCGTTAATTTTGTGTTAATCTGTCAGTAGAAAATGCCTAATTTCAACCGTTTCACAATCAGGGCGCAGGAGGCGATACAAAGCGCTCAAGAGCTTGCCGCCCAGCGAAATCACGGCGAATTTAAAATTGTTCACCTTCTTTTTGCGTTAATTAGCGACGAGCAATCCTTGGTTCGTCCCATGCTGGTCAAGGCCGGCGTCAATTTGGATGTCTTATATAGGGAGATTGAGGAAGAGCTCAAAAAAATGCCCAAGATTTTTACGACTTCCAATGTCGGCCAGCTTTATCTTTCACCGGAGTTGATGCAGGTTTTGGATAAGGCCGGTAAAATCGCCATTTCCCAAAAGGACGAATATATTTCCTGCGAGCATTTGCTTTTGGGCATTTTAGACTTCGCTTCCTCGGCGCAAAAAATATTGGAAAGATTCGGGTTGAAACGAGACGCGGCTTTTCGGGCGCTGGCGCAACTGCGCGGCTCCGCGCGGGTAACCGATGAAAGTCCCGAGAGTAAATTTCAGGTTTTGGAAAAATACGCCGTCAATCTTACCGATCGGGCGCGCGAGGGGAAATTGGATCCGGTTATCGGCCGTAGCGAAGAGTTGCACCGCTTGATTCAGGTTTTGAGCCGCCGCACCAAAAACAATCCGGTTTTGATAGGGGAGTCGGGGGTGGGCAAGACGGCGATTGTTGAAGGGCTCGCCCAAAGAATTATTTCCGGCGACGTTCCTGAAACCCTAAAAGACAAAGAAATTATTATGCTTGACTTGGGGTCGCTCATTGCCGGCACTAAATTCCGCGGCGAGTTTGAGGACCGGCTCAAGGCTTTTGTTAAGGAAATTCAGAATGCCGCCGGCCGGCTTATTTTATTCATTGACGAAATTCATATGATTGTCGGCGCTGGCGCCGCCGAGGGCGCCATTGACGCCTCCAATCTCCTTAAGTCACCGCTCGCCCGCGGCGAACTTCATGCCATTGGCGCCACCACCACCAGGGAGTACCAGCGTCACATAGAGAAAGACGCGGCCTTGGAGCGCCGTTTTCAGCCCATCGTAGTTGAGGAACCCAGCGTTGAGGACGCGGTTCTGATTTTGCGCGGGCTTAAGGAAAAATACGAAATGCATCACGGTTTGCGCATTAGCGACGAGGCGATTATCGCCGCCGTTAATCTTTCGGCGCGTTATATCAGCGACCGTTTTTTGCCGGACAAGGCCATTGATTTAATTGACGAGGCGGCGGCGGCTCGCCGCCTGGAAGCCGAAAGCCTGCCGACGGAAATAGAGAAGGTAAGGCGTGAAATTACCCGCAACGAAGTGGAGCGCTCGGCAATAAGCGGAGATGCCTCGCCTAATAGCAAGGCTCGTCTTAAAGTTCTCAAAGACTCAATTGAAAAACTTAAATCAAAAGACGAAGATTTGTCGGCTTCCTGGCGCGGGGAAAAACTTGCCATGGAAAATTTGCACAATCTTCGCAAAAAAATAGATGACCTCAAGCGCCAGGCGGAAGTGGCGGAACGGGAAGGAAATTTGGAAGGGGTGGCAAAAATAATTTACGGTACTTTGCCGCAGGCCGAGAAGGATTACAAAAATTTTGAGAAAAAGAATGCCAAATCCGGCGGCTTTATCAGAGAATCGGTTGACCCTGAAGACATCGCGGCGGTGGTTTCCCGCTGGACGGGCATTCCGGTCAGCAGAATGCTGGAATCAGAAGCGAAAAAATTGACGCGCATTGAGGAGACGCTGGGTCAGAGAGTTATCGGCCAGAGCGAAGCCTTGAGCGCCGTTGCCAATTCGTTGCGGCGGGCGAGGGCCGGTTTGGCGGACGAGAATCGGCCGCTGGGTTCCTTTATGTTTTTAGGCCCAACCGGCGTAGGCAAAACCGAACTGGCCCGTACGCTGGCCGAATTTATGTTCAATGACGAAAAAGCGATTGTCCGCATTGATATGTCGGAATATATGGAAAAGCATTCCGTTGCCCGATTGATTGGTTCGCCGCCGGGCTATGTTGGTTTTGAGGACGGCGGTCAACTTACCGAAATCATTAGGCATCGCCCGTACAGTTTGATTTTGTTTGATGAAATTGAAAAAGCTCACCCCGAGGTATTCAATATCTTGTTGCAAATTTTGGACAACGGCCGATTGACCGATGGCAAGGGTAAGCTGGTCAACTTCAAGAACGCGATTATTATTATGACCTCCAATGTTGGCAGCCAGTACTTCAAGGAAATGTCCAGGTTGGGATTTGTCTCCGATGGCAATCAGGCGGAGGCCAAAGAAGCTGATTTAAAAGAAAGGATTTTGGAATCTCTGAAGCGCACGTTCAAGCCGGAATTTTTGAACCGCATAGATGAAACCGTCGTATTTAATACGCTCCGCAAAAAAGAAATAGAAAAAATAGTTGATTTGCAGGTTGAAATGCTTAAAGAGAGGCTAAAGGAGCGCAATATTAAAATTAATATTGATACGGCGGCCAAGAAATATATAGTAGATAATGGCTTTGACCCGGAATATGGCGCCAGGCCGATTCGGCGCTTGATTCAAAAAGCTATTCTGGACAAGCTAGCGGATAAAATTATAGGCGGTCAAATAAAAGATGGCGACAAAGTTAAAATCAGTTTTGAAAAGTCCTCAATTACTGTTAGCTCTTAAAGCTGTTGCGTTTGGCATCGGCCTGAACTTTTTGCCGGCGGCGCTTTTTGTGCCGCTGGCTATTTTACTGTACGCAATCCCGTTTTTTAGGACCATTGAGCTCATCCGCCCCCTCTCCGTTCTTGTAGTTGTTTCCTTGCTTGCTTTGCGAACTGTAAACAGGTGGGATTACTCGCTGTTTTTGGTTGTATATTTCGCCTTTTTATTTTATTTGATTTTGGGGATTAAAGACTTAGTCGTGATAAAGAGAGCCGGCTGGTACCGGTTTTTGAACCTGGCGCTGGTGCATATGATCCTGCTCCTGTTTTTTTACTACAATCAGGAATTTTTCTTGATAAAACTCGTAATCGTCTTCTGCGCGCTTCTATTTTTACTAAAAGAGCTGTTAAAGAATCGTTTGGTAGTTTGGCTGCTTGCCTTTTTAATGACGCAAAGCATTTGGGCGATTGGCCTCTTGCCAGTTGGTTTTATAAACGCCGCCAATTTTGGACTGCTCGCCTATTTTATTATGTTGGACTTGGCCGAATATCAACTTTCAGGCCCTGCCTACCGGCAGGCAGGCTATTTGCCTCGCCGACGGATTTTAACAGATGTGACTATTTTCGTTTTGTTGGCGCTTTTGATTTTTGCCACGTCCCGTTGGGGGCTTTAAGAGTGTCCCGCTTGCCTGAATTGTCTGTAAGGACCGGCGGTTCTTTTGCCCAGCGGCAAAATCCCGCCTATGGGCTCACCGCGAAACTTTTATTTAACCTCCTATTATAAATAAAAGACCATGCTTTCGCGGCTCCGCCAATTCCTTTCAGAAGAGTTTGTGTGGGAGTTCGCTCTATGACAGGCGCTCGCTTGGGTTTCGGAGAAAAGAAAGTGGCGGAGGGAGACAAAATGATTCTCTTAGCAAAACCAAAAGCGCCGTGTTTTAGGGTTGAGTGTTGTTATTCAGATATTGCCGGAACTCTTTGCCCAGTTTTTTGTGATGTAGGCCAAAATAGGCCTGGGCCTGCATAAGGCCGATCATTGAACCGGCATCAAATCGCTTTCCCTTAAAGTGCCACCCGTAAATCCTGCCACCTTCATATATATAGTTCTTTAACGCGTCGGCCAAGCCGATTTCTTTGCCGTGATACGGGTAGAGCTTGCCTATCTCATCCAAGATGGCAGGCGTCAGCACATACCTTCCTATAATAGTAAGGTTTGACGGCGCTTCGGAGGGTGCCGGTTTTTCTATCACATCGGTAATTGGTATTAGGGATTTACCTGCCTGCCGGCAGGCATGGGACTCTGCCCGCCTCGGGTAGGCAACTACCCCATAACGTGAAACGGATTTTATAGGGACCGACTCCAGAGCCAGCGTTGGGGAGCCCGTTTTATTGAATAAATCTATTAATGTTTTCATGGGCGGCTTTTTTTCCACCAGCAAGTCATCGCTGAAACAGACGAGAAACGGCCTGCGTTTTAAATACTTTCTAGCGGCAAATACCGCGTCGCCGTTGCCCCAGGGATTTTTCTGAACGGCGAGGTCAATTTTTACCTTAGACTTTCGCCATTCCGGATCGGTTTTAATAAAATCCAGATATTTTTTAAATTCCGGCTGGTTGGGTTTGGTTACTATTATAATGTGGCGAATTCCCGCCGCCACAATTTCGTCTATTACATAGTGGACCATCGGACGATCAACGATGCCAATCATTGCCTTCGGCTGATGAAGCGTTAACGGCATCACTCTGGTTCCCAAACCGGCAACCGGCAATACGGCAATCTTAACGGGGTTGACTTTCATATACTAGTAGTCTAAATTAATTCTTAATGTTTGTTAACCAAAAGGTTCAAGAAATCAGTTACGCCTTAATTAGGGTTGCCGCGTACATTCGTCGGCAGGATTTACGGCAAAGGATTGAGCGATTGGCCTTCCAGCTCTTGGAAGACGTTGCCGGACAAGGTTTTGAAAGCGCGCTTAGAACATCCGCCAGTTTGGAACTTTTGATAAACCTCGGAAAAAACATATATGAGATAGAGCCGGTTAATGCCAAAATCATTACTGGAGAGGTGGAAACGCTGAATGCGGCAATGCGGCAATTGATTGGTTTGGGGGAAATGCCGAATTT
>LCOU01000003.1 GCA_001003205.1 Parcubacteria group bacterium GW2011_GWA2_47_8b
ACTGCGCGGGTCAATAAGATATTCCATATTAACTTTTTTGAAATGCTTGGAAACGGCATTTTGGAAAACGCCCGGAGTGAAGACCGAAATGTGATTTTTTCCGGGATAGTAGCGGGCAAAATCTCCGTGCTTCAAAAAGAAATTGATGCTGGCCCGCGACAATAAATGAGGAATGCTTAAAATGAACAGGCCTCCGGGTTTTAAAATCCTGTACGTTTCCCGAATGCAAAAATAAGGATTTTCCAAATGCGCCAAAACGCACCAGGCGGTGGCTATATCAACCGAGTTGTCCGGCCAGGGCAACCGGTCATAACTTAAATCCGCCGTTTTGAATTCTTTGACGTACTGCTTATTTTCATCGGCAAGGTAATCGTCAATGTCCAAGCCGGCAATGTTGTGAAAACCAAGTTCGTACAGCTGGCGGGCGAAGGCGCCGCCGGCTACGCCGAAATCAAGAACTTTCGTCTGCGTTCTGTCTTTGAAAAATTGGTCGTGATATTTGGCAACGATATTGGCGGCAAAAAGATTCTGCAAATTCCTGCCGACGTAGTCTCCCATCTCGTTTTTGAGTCGTGCTTTGTTGCTTTTAATTTCCTGTCCGGTAAGATATTCCATTGTTTACCCAAATTATATATTATTAAACTGCTCAATCAACATGCTCTCTACCGATCAACGCTTCATCAGCATCCTCCTCTGCCCAGCTTGCAAGGCGGCGGGTTTGCGCGCAGAACAGGAAAGTCTGGCTTGCGGAAAATGCCGCGCCGTCTTTCCGGTCAAAAACGGGGTGCCCTTTTTGATTCACAAAGAATTGCTCCAACAATACGAGCAATACAACAAAGAAATTGAATCGCCAGTCAACAAGTTAAAAACACTTATTAAAAAAATGCCGTGGCTTTTCCAATTTCTTACTTACGCCATCGGCAGTATTTCCTATTTCGGCTGGTCGCCCAAAAAAGCGCTCAAAAAAATTTACAAAGAGGGAGAGCTGAAAAACAAAATTATTATAAATATCGGTTCGGGAATTAAGGCGATTCATCGGGAGGTAATTAACCTTGATATTTTCCCGTTTGAGAACGTTGGTCTGGTAACCGACGCCACCAAACTGCCAATTCAAGATAATTCGGTAGATATGGTAATTACCGAATCCACTTTGGAACACATCCCCGACGCCGAGCTCGCGATTCGGGAAATCTGCCGAGTAGTCAAACCGGGCGGATACGTTTACATCAGCATTCCGTTTTTAATGCCCTTCCACGCTTCCCCAAACGATTATGTCCGGCTAACCAACGAAGGAATCAAGCACAAATTCGCGATTTTTGAACCGCAACGAATTGGAATGAACGGCGGACCGGCATCTGCCCTAATTTCACTACTAATGCATTTCCTCGCGCTGCCCTTTTCAATTATTTCAACGAGCTTATATAACTTTATGACTTATATCTTTATGGCAATTCTCTCACCGCTCCGCGTTTTTGACTTGGTATTTTATCTTTTCCCCCGCTCAACCGACGCCGCCGCGATGACTTACTTCATCGGCAAGAAAAAGGAATAGAAGTTACTTTTTAATCTTGTAAATTTCCACTTCTTGGTTTTTGAAAACCAATTCCAGGTTTGGATTTTTGCTTAAATCAATTTGGGTAATCTGCCTTTCCCACGGCCCGTAATAAACATAGTCGGCCTCAATATCCTCCCAATTCGCCGTCACTTTGGGATAACGCGCCAGTAATTCATCAGCTTTCTCTTTGCTGACAAAACGGTAAGTTGTTACGCTCTGCGGCAATCCCCGGTCGTAGTAATAATTGGCATAGTACCCGAAATAGAGATGCGGGATAACCTCAACTGTGTTTAAAAATTCGTTCATATCTTTCGCGGGAGAATCGGCGCAATGTTCCGGCGAGCAGGGCCCATTACTGTAATCAAGCTCCAAGATGCGTTTCAAGAATTCCTGCTTCACATTAAACAGTCTGTATGTAGTCAAAAATCTTTCCTCAAGCAATTTATTAGAAGCGGAGGTGTTAAAACCATACACAAAGTACGGTCGGGTGGAAGTTTCGGTGTACAAATACATTGACGTTATAAAAGACGGGGAAATAATCTTCGGTTCGTTCGGCAAATTTTTATTTATCCAATCCCACGATTCAACAATACTCGGATTAAACGCTCTTGATTCAAAACTTTTTCCATCAATAAATTGCGGCGGCGGGTTTACGAATACCAGCGCGTTGACTATCTTTTTTATGACAAGAAAGGAACTTCCAATAATAAGAACGACCGCAACAACTTTGTAATTTACTTTTTTAAGCAACTCAAAAGCAGCATGAAATACGATAACCGTGAAAAAGGCGCCGATCGTTCTATACCAATGGTCGGCGGCCGGAACAAAGCCGGTCACCACCTGGATATTCCACGCTATAAACATCGCGGCCGTAAAAATCCAATAGAGAACCGCTGTATTTTTTTGTCCGCGCTTGTAAAAAACGAAGTAGACGACGATGGCTAAAAGCGCGTAAAAGACGTAGGCGAGGACTTCGGGCTCGCCGGCAATAAAGAACGGCGCGTGGCTTTTGGTTATGCCGATGCGAAGAGTCAGCTCCTCTCCCGTCGGGGAATTTTTGAAATTAAAATAGTTGACCCAGTAGGGAATCGTAACGAGAGCCAAAACCGCGAATAACACCAGAACGGATTTAAACAAATTCTTGTCGCTTTTGCCTGCCTGCCGATGAGGCAGGATTTTAAAAAGACTATAAGCGCCGATCAAACCGGCGATAACCACCAAAAACACCCAGTAATGGAAATAAACGTAAAACATCAGACCGATTAAAGAGCCGACTGCCGCCCCCGTTTTCCAGCTGGGTCTTTTCCAAAACAACAACAGGGCGGCAATTGCCGGCAGAAAAACAAGATAAGTCAGCAGGGGGTCCTCGGTGCGACCAAGCGGCAGTTTTGCCATAGGCGTTCGTATCAGAGGAATAAAATAGTTGCCGATGTTATTGAAAAAAAGCGCCAGACTTTCAAAAGCCCGCGGTAAAGCGCGGAAAATCGGCGTCATCACGCCAAGCAGGGCGAAAAAGACCGCATAAATTCTATTTCCGGTTATGACTTTGCCCAGCCAATAAAAAAGCAGAAAAACTATGGGGGACAAAATAAAAGTGGCGAAAAGATACGAAACATTTATGTTGCCGCCGAACAGAGCGATAAATCCCGCCATCAACGCCGGCATAACTTGAATCGGCCCAAACGGCGTCGGCGCGTTGGCATTATCAAGAAACAAATCGCCGGGAGGAAAATGGCCGTCGTAAATTTCCCGAAATCGAGAAATCGTCCCTTGCGCCTCGTCACCGTGGTGCGACAGCTGAATTGCCACGTACGGCTTTCCCAAAGAATGCAACTTGTTCCATATAAGTAGCTCCGGCGCGACATAAAGGACGCCTACCAAAAAAGCTAGTCCAATCAACAACCAAGAAAATTTATTTCTTAAGACGCTCTTTATAGTATTCAATGGTTTTTTTCAATCCGGTCTCCAAATCCACCTCCGGCTTCCAGCCCAACTCCTTTGTAATTTTACTTATGTCGGCAACGAGAGTGTCGGGATCGCCGGGCCGCGCCCCCTTGTCTACAATTTTTAAGTCTTTGCCGATAATCTTTTTAATCGTCATCGCGATATCCAGCATCTTGCGCCCAACGCCGCCGCCAACGTTATAAGCATGGAATCCTTTTAACTTGCTGTTGGCCGCCACGATATTGGCTCGGCAGACGTCATCCACATAAATGTAGTCCTTAACTTGTTGGCCGCCCCAATGAATCCAGACAGTGTCGCCGGTCAATGCCCATTGAATCCAGCTGGGCACGGCGCGCGTTACCGGTTTTTGCTCGTCTCCCGGTCCGTACACGTTGAAGTAGCGCAGGGCTATGGCGCCTATGCCGAAAGAATGGGCGTAGGCGCTTAAAGCCGCCTCAAAAGTATATTTTGAAGCGCCGTAGGGATTTATCGGTTCTTTGGAATCGTCTTCCTGCACCGGATTTCTTTTTGGCTCCCCGTAAATGGAAGATGAAGATGAATAAACTATCTTATTGACCCCTTTTTTGCGCATCGCTTCAAGCAGTCGCACGCCGTTCATAAGATTATTTCTGAACGCCTCTTCGGGTTTTTCCAAAGAAATTGAGATGATTCCCAAAGCCGCCAAATGAAACACTACGTCTTTTTTATCCAACAATTTTTCAACCAATTCGCGATCGCCGACATCACCCACAACCAACTTTGCCCGGGGATCTATTTCACTACGGCCGCTTGAGGAAAGGTCGTCAATAACCACGACCTCATGGCCGCCGTCGCATAAATGCTTAACCAAATTGGAGCCAATAAATCCTGCTCCGCCAGTAACTAATGCTCTCATAGTCGTTATTATAATGACTTAAGATATTTTTTGAAAGCCGGACCCAACTCCGGATGTTTGGCGCTAAAATACGAGGATGCTTGGAGCAATCCGATTTTTGAACCGCCGTCAAAATGATGGCCGCGAAAAACCCAGCCCAAAAGTTGTCCGCCGCCAGCAATGTAAAATTTCAGGGCGTCTATTACCGTTGGCTCCTGCCTGCCGGCAGGCATGGCCTTGCCTTGGGGCATACTTTTTTTCATCAGCTTAATGTATCTAAAAATGGTCGGCGGCAAAACATAGTCGGCAATCGCACCCAGGCTAGACGGCGCGTTTTTAGGAGACGGTTTTTCAACGACGTCTTTGATATTCCATATATCATTTGCCAATTTGGCGCCGGAAATTACGCCGTATTGGGAAATTTGCTTGACGCTAATTTCGCGCAATATCGCAACGGGCCGGTGATAATGTCTGAATATCTTAATCAGCGATAGAAAGGGCGGTATTTTGGCATCTATAATATCGTCGCAGGCGGCAACGATAAAATGACTTTTGCCGACAAATTTTTCCGCCGCCAGCACGGAATCGGCAAACCCCTTGGACTTTTTTTCAACAATAATAAATTTATAATCGCGCCATTCGCCTTGTTTGTTCTGATAATCAATGTAGCGCCTTATGTCCTGGAATTTCGGATTTATAATCACGACAAAGCGCCTAATCCCGCCGGCAGCAATTTGATCAACGATATAATGAATCAGCGGCCGATCGGCGATTGGCATCATCGGTTTTGATTGGTGAAGAGTCAGCGGTAAAAGTCTGGCGCCAAAACCGGCTGCGGCAATTACCGCCGTATCAATTTTAAACTTGTTTGGTCCGGCCATAAACTTTGCGCCACAAATAAAAAGTGTCTTTCAAAAAACGCCAGATAATAACCGGCCTGACGAAAGCAAAAAACCTTCCGCCCCGCGGCCCAATCTCGGCATCGCCGCCGCTGCCTTTCGTCCGCGAATAGTGATTTACCGGCACTTCGCCGATTTTATAACCGTTTTGGAGCGCGCTTACGTATATTTCGGTGTTGATTACCCCTTGCGTCAGATTCGGTAAAAAATTGACCTTCTTTATAACCTCACGCTTATAAAGTTTAAACGCGCAATTAACATCCTTAACCTTAAGTCCCCGAAGGCCAAAAAGCAGGCGCATAACCCGATTGTAAAGCCACGACATCCACAACCGCATCAAAGGGTCGTTGCGTTTTATTTTATGGCCGGTTACGATGTCATACTTTTCAATGAGCGGCAGCAGCTTGTCCAGTTCCTTGATATCAAACTGGTGGTCGCCGTCGGTGTAAAAAATAAGTTCCTTGGAGGCGTTTAAAAATCCAGTGCGTAAACTGCCAGCATACCCAGTGTTAACATCTTTAGTTACCAAACGGAGTTGCGGAATGCTTTTGGCCAGCTCCAAAGTTATGGCATTGGTGCGGTCGGTGCTCGCGCAGCTGATTACCAAAATTTCGTAATCCTTAAAACGCGGCTTGAGATATTCGTTCGCCTCCAGTACAACGTCACGAATATTCTCCTCTTCATTGTAGGCGGGAAAAAAAACCGAAATACTCTTATTAAATGTCATTGTGCTCATCATAGATTTTTTTGTACGCCCGGGCAACTTTCTCCCAGCTCATCTCTCTGGCAAATTTTATTGATTCCTCGGAAAAAGATTTTTTAAGACTCTGGTCGGATAATATTTTTGTAATGACCTCTGCCGCTTTCTTATAATCGCCGACGGAAACCAATAAACCGTTTTTTCCATCACGAACGGCATCCTCGGCGCTCGTTCCTTTGGTGGCAATAACCGGCAAACCCGCCGCCGCCGCTTCCAAAAACACCAACCCAAACCCCTCAATGTCCTTGTTAAAATCTTGGGGCAACAAAATGAAAAGCTCGGCGCTCTTGTATAGCGCCGCCAAATCTTCATCGGAAATTCTACCTCGCCCGCCAAACCATTGCTCGTCATAAGACAAAAATTTTACCCGATCTCCCACGCCGAGATTTTCGGCAACTTTTTTCAGACGCTTGTATTCCCGGTTGTCAGGGTAATTATCGGTACCAAAAATGGCATAAGTAATTTTCGGATATTGGCCCGCTATTTCCGCGAATGCCCGAATTGAATATTCAAAACCCTTCCGTTCCTTCAAAAACCCCGTACTTAAAATATAGGGTTTAAGATTTTGAAATTTATCATTTAAGGGAAATTGGAAATTTGCAAGACTGACTCCATGATTAATCACAGTGATATCTAAACCTGGCAAGAATTTTAGTATCTCCTTCTTAGTGTTGTTACTGACGGCAACCACCTTATCAGCCTTGCGGTATGCCCACTTCATAATTGGCCTGCGCCAAAAATTATAAAGCGGCCTAATCGCGCCGCTGCCGATGGCAGTAATTATCACTTTCTTGCGCAACCCCAGAGACGCCAAAACCGCCACCACGCCGTAGGGCCAGGCATCCAAGGCATGAATAACATCGTACCTTTTAAACACTTTCCTGATTGCGGGAATGGCGGCAAAAAGCTTGAATTTGTTCCCATAAATTATCGGGGCGTCCAGCGGATGGCCGCTCGGCTCGGTGGTCAGTACCGCGCATTCAAGGCCGGGAGTCAGATTTTTTAGTTCGCGAATAAGAGCGAGGGCGAACCGCCCCGCCCCCGTGTATTCCTTAAGACTGCGATTTAAAAATATGACTCGCATAACTTAGTTATTATATAATTAAACATCAGCCAATGAATATAAGTTTGCTGGCAAGGAAAATTTACCGCCTGGTAAAAAGCGGCTCCGCCAAGGCGAAAGATTACAAAAATTACGCCCGTTATCTGGCGGACGCGCCCGCCTCTTATTCAACGGCCCTTTTTAATTTGACCGTTGACCTTGAATTGGCCTGGTCACGAGCCAGAAAGAATGACGGCGCCACAACCTTAGCGGAATCCCTACGAAGGGGACGCCTTGCCAGAAAAAATTTTCCGGCGCTTCTCTCCTTGCTGGATTCTTACGGCATACCGGCAACTTTTGCCATAGTTGGGCACGTTGCTTTGGATAATTGTTCCGACCACAACCAGCCGCCAAAATTTCACCCCGACTGGATAAATGGCGATTGGTACGATATTGATCCGAAATCGGACGATAATTATTACGGGTTAGACCTCGTAAAAGAATTGCTAAAGGGGCCGGGACACGAAATTGCCAGCCACAGTTTTTCGCACGTGGATTTCAGCGATGAATTTACCGGCGCCGATGTTGCCGCCTTTGAAATAGCCGAGTCCAGAAGAGTTATTGAAAAACTGGGCGCGCCGCTTGATACTTTTGTTTTCCCAAATAATCGCCCCGCCTTCGTTGATATTTTGGCCAAAAATAATTTTACAATTTACCGAAACAGTAAAAACGGCAAAATAGCGCGGGATCAGTACGGCTGTTGGCAATTCCCCGTGGGAATTTGGATTTCGCCGAATGCCTTTGGCTCAAAAGAAGCCATAAAACTCGTCAAAACGGCCATTCAGAAACAACAACTGGTAAATTTTTGGTTTCACTTACATGAGTTCGCCGGCGAAAAACAGCTCCGGGAATTCTTTGAACCAGTGCTACGCTTCGTAAGCGAGAGCGCTCGGCAAGGCCTGATTCGGCCGGATACTATGCGCGGCATTGTAAAAGCAATCCGATAAAAATTACCATGGAAAACGCCAAAGAATACTACGATAAAACCAGTCGGGAATATGTCCAGAAATGGCAAGATATGGATCGGCAATCAACATTCAACGCTTCTTTTTATTTCCGGAAAAAAATTATGGAGACCGTCCTGGAAATGGCGCGGGTGGAGAAAAATGACCGAGTAGTTGAGCTGGGCTGCGGCACGGGACTGGTGTTACGCGAACTTCTTAAAAAAACCGGCCGGGTTTTCGGCACTGACATTTCCCCTGAAATGCTAAAGCGGGTGCAAGATTCCACCTTGAAAGATAAGAAAGTGGTAATTGCGGAAAATTTTCTTGAGGCGGATGCGCGACATCGCGATGCCGAAGTCCTGCTGATGCCCAACGGCATTTCAAAGCTTGACCTGCCTAAAAATTATTTTGACAAGATGCTTAGCGTGGAGGTTTTGAGATACGTTGACGATTTGGAAAACGCTTTGTGCAATGTCGCCGCTGTAATGAAAATGGATTCGCGATACATTTTCACGATTACAAATTTTTGGAGCTCCAGCTTGTTCCCTGTCAAATTTTCCATCCGGAAAATTCTGGGATTGGTAAATCCGCAAAAGGAATTATTGCAATATTTCGTCACCGAACGGTCAATTCGGCGATATTTAAAAAACGCGGGGCTGGAAGTCGTGGAATTTCGGAAGATGGGACTGCTATTTGCCAAGCCGTTGATAAAGAAATTCATAAAAAATCAGGCGGCAGCGGAAAAAATTTACAAACTTGATAAAGCATTGAGCGGGAAGCCGATTTTGGGCAAGTTTGCCGATACTTTTGTCGTTGCTGTAAAAAAATCGGCAAGTCTGTAGAATATAAGTATGGGAATAATTTTAACGGCGATGGCGGCGGGGCTACTCACGACTGCCAATTCGTGCGATTTTAATCGCGATTTATTTTTCGGCGTGCGGGGTGATGACGTGAAATGCTTACAAGAATATCTTGGAGTTATCAACACCGGATTTTTCGGCAATTTGACGCAAAGCGCTGTATCACGCTGGCAAACTGATAATGGCGTTGCGCCAACAGCGGGGTATTTCGGCTCCATATCACGGAAAAAATATCAGCAACTTGCTTCGGCTGTCACTGTCCCTACCGAAATTAGTGTCCCCACGACCGTTCCCTCCACCGCCACGCCGGAGCCAACCCCTGTTCAGCCGGCACCAGCCCAACCAACCGCAATCATTAAAACAGGTTCCGGAACAGTGGCCAACAATAGCCTTATAGATATCGGCGCCGGCAAGATTCTTTATAATGGTTCGGGCTTGGACAATCGCGGTTATCTTTATCCGCAAGATTCCGAAATACTCGTAGGCAATCTATCAACGGATGAGGATTATTCCACTTGCGATAATGTCAAAGCTTATAGCTACGGAGGCATAGCGAATGTCTGCCAATTCACCAACCCCAATCAATCCACATTTACTTTACTTTCCAAAAACGGAGTGCGATTTTACGACAAAACCGCCTTCAAGGGCCAATATGCCTATGCCTGCGGTAATGGCGTTTTATTATTCAAACAAGGCGGCCTCTACGGCGCTTTGGATTTTGATAAGATTGACTCGGAAAACAATCTTCAATACCACTATTGGCTGGACCAATCGGGAGGTACAAATTTCGGAAGTCTTTGCCCATCCCAAGCAAATATCGGCAAACTTACTTCCCTTCTCGCGAACTTAAAATCGGTTCTTGAGAAATTAAAAGAAGTGACGAGGCCACACTAGCCCCGATACCATTCAATCGTCTTTAGCAATCCTTCGTTAAGCTCTATCTTAGGAGAAAAATTAATAAGCTTTTTCATTTTTGAACCATCGGCATGCCGATATCGGATTTCGCCCGCCACACGCGGCGCCACGTGAATCGGCTTTAAGTTTTTGTCTACAATCGCCACAACGCTCTCTGCAAGCTCTTCAATGGTGCAGGGCTTACCCCTAACAATATTGATAACTTCGCCGTTGGTTTTAGACGACATTAAAGACCTTATAACTGCCTCAACGTTGTCGTCAACATAAACAAAATCTCTTGTCTGCAAACCATCGCCAAATACGGTGGGGCGCTTGCCTGCCAGGGCCTGCATAATAAATTTTCCAACCACAAAACCCTCGCTACTCGCGTCTTGCCTGGGCCCATATACATTAAAAAATCTTAACGCCACTCCGGGCGAACCAATGGAGTTATAAACCTTCACAAATTCTTCGCCGACAGCTTTTACGACACCGTAAGTAGTTTTTGGGTTTAATGGATCGTCCTCACGATTGGGCATTTTTATCGGCTCGCCATAAACTTCCGAGGAAGAGGCAAACACGGTTTTTTTGACGCCATATTTTTTAGCGAGAGCGAAGAAATTCGCGATTCCATAAAGATCGTTAAGAACAATCAATGGTTTTTTTTGAGTCCTATCCACGCCCACTACCGCGGCGTATTGAAACGCGTAATCCGGTCGGAAAGATTTAAAGATTAACCCCAACGCTTTTGCATCATTGACATCTCCTTTAATAAATTTGAACCGGCTATTTTTTAGCGCATCGTTTAGATTGGAGCGTTTCCCCGTGGAAAGATCGTCCAAAACAACAACTTTAGCGCCTTTTTTGAGTAGGCTGTCCACTAAATGTGAACCCAAAAAACCGGCCCCGCCGGTTACTAAAATCTTTTTTCCTTGAAGTTTACGATCCTTCATACAATCTTTTCTGCACGCTTGGCAATTTGGTTTCCGCGAGAATTTTGGCTATTTTTTCTCCGGCATCTCCATTTCCATAAATAGACTCCGTGGGATAATTCCCATGCTCTAATTGTTTTAATACTGCTTGCCTAATTTCATTCTTGCTGTATCCGGCATGGATAACATTTTTCCCGTGTTCTCTGCCCTTTTGACGAGTGCCGATATTCACCGTCGGCAAACCGAAATAACAAGATTCGCGTATGCCGCTTGAAGAATTCCCCACCAAGCACTTGGCTTTACGAAGTAGATTTACAAAAAGTTTATGCGGGGTGTGGCCCAAAATAGTAAATTGTTCGTTTGGGTTAGCGAGCCGAAAAAGACGAATGCCGCGGCTAACGTCACCGCTACCGGCATCAATATTCGGCCAGAGCATAAAGATTTGCATACCAAGGCCTTTAATTCCTTCAAGAGTTTCTTGCGCTTGATTAATGCCGCTACCGTATTCTGTCGTGACCGGATGCTGAATAACCATCATGTACGGCTTGCTGGGGTCAAAATCGGCTTGAGGGTCTTTAAATAAGGCCCTAACCTCGCGCCTCATCTCTTCGGTGGACATTTCCGGCGAATCAAGCAGGGCATCAGTTGCCGGACAGCCAACATCAAAAACATACCTAGGATCCTCACCCATTCGGACAATGCGTTCCTTGGCTTGAGACGTTGCCGGAAAATGAATGTGTGAAAGTTTGGTCATTGCGTGACGCAGACTCTCATCAATCGTACCCGTAACTTCCCCGCCTTGAATATGGGCAGTGGGGATATTCATAGTGGCGGACGCGATCGCCGAGGCAAAATTTTCATATCTATCCACCAAAGCAATAACAATGTCCGGTTTTAAATTATTAAAACAGGTGGCGAATTCCAAAACACCGAGCCCCACCGACTTCGCCATAGAAACCGGGTCACTGCCGTGAAGCTCCATAGGAATTCTCGCCGCAATCGGAAACCCGTCTTTTTCTATTTCTTTCACGGTAAAACCGTAATGATCAAGAAGGTGGGAACCGGCAACAACTAACTGCAACTCCAAATCCGGACGTTTTTGTATGGCGGAAAGGACCGATTTTACTCGGCTGTAATCCGCGCGGTTTGCTGTAATAACTGCAATTTTTCTCATATTTCTATATCCTCCCATTGAATAATTGACCCCGCTGGGATAGAGCGCTTGGTCTTTTTACCGATAATTTTATGATACTCCTTAGAACGTATGCCCGTCCCTGGACGCTTGCTGGTAATCATACTGCGATTTAGCATCTCACCAGCCGCGATATCGCGAACGGCAACCACCGATCTTTTCGCCCAAACCCAAACTGGTTTTTCCTGGTCAAAAACCGCTCGCTCTTT
>LCOU01000004.1 GCA_001003205.1 Parcubacteria group bacterium GW2011_GWA2_47_8b
TCAGGGTCGTTAACTACTTGTTCCAAAAATTTTCCGGTATCAAAATGAATGAAGTTTTTGGTCCAAGCCAAAAGATTTGCCTGCGTCCCCTTCCCCGAACCGGGCGGGCCGTAAATTACCACAACTTTTTTCGCCATAGGAAAATTATAGCACAAAATATATTGCGCGCTGCGCCGCTCCTTTTGCCTCTCCGAAACCCAGGCCCTGCCTGCCGGCAGGCAGGGAGTCGGTTTGCTAGGACCCTACTTTAGTCCCTCGTACTCACGCAAAGTAAGTTCTGAATCAAGCTGTTTGACGGTCTCCAGCGCCACCGAAACAACGATTAAAAGCGCGGTGCCGCCAATAGTCAGAGTCGCGACGCCAGTCAAAAGCTGGGTAATGTTAGGCAAAATTGCAATTAATCCGAGAAAGATTGCCCCGAACAAAGTAATGCGGTGAGTTAACTTGCTTAAAAATTCTCCTGACGGTTCGCCGGGGCGGATGCCCGGAATAAAACCTCCACTTTGTTGGAGATTTTTGGCAATTTCCTTCGGATTAAAAGTAATTGCGGTGTAGAAGTAAGTAAACATCACTACTAGAGCGAAATAGATAATGCTGTACAGAACCTGATTGTTCAACAATTGGTTTACGCTGTTTTGTACGCTAACCGAAAGATCGGGAGAAAAAATCGCAATTAGCTGTCCGAAAAACTGAGGGAAAAGCATAATAGAAATGGCAAAAATGATGGGGATAACGCCAGCCTGGTTGATTTTTAACGGTAAATAGCTGGCCACTCCCCCGTAAACGCGATTGCCCCGGATCCGCTTGGCATACGAAACCGGAACCCTGCGCTCGCCTTGGTTCATAAATACCACGCCGGCGATAATCACAACGCTTAAAACCGCAAAGGCAATATAAGACGTTACCTGGGCAGGATTAAAATTAACAATCGCGTTGCGAATGGCCACCGGTAAGCTACCGACAATGCCCGCAAAAATTATCAAAGAAACTCCGTTGCCGATTTTTTGCTCCGTAATAAGCTCACCAATCCAAGTCAGAACCATGGTGCCGGCCGTCACAATCAAAACATTAAGAAGCAAGCCACCCGTTGAAAGCTGGCCCAACACGCCCTGGCTGGTCAAAAGATTTAAAAATCCGTAACCCTGTAAAGCCGCAAGCGGAACTGTCAGATATCGTGAGTAACGATTGAATTTTACCCGACCGGCCGCCCCTTCCTCATAGTAAATGGCTTTTATTGACGGGAATATCATCGTCAGAAGTTGCATTATGATTGTGGCGGTGATATACGGCCCCACGCCAAGCAAGGCAATGGAAAGATTGGATAAGCCACCGCCGGAAAAAATGTTCAAGAAACCGAGAATCTGGTTGGAATTGAGAAGCTGGCTCAAACGCACCGAGTCAATGCCAGGAATCGGGATGTTGGCAAGAATCCTGAAAGCCACAAGTCCCAGCAAAACAAAAAAGATTTTTCTGCGAAGGTCAGGAATTTTAAATATTTGCAAAATTTTATTTGTCATATTAATTCACCTTGCCGCCGGCTACTTCTATTTTCGCCTTGGCTGATTTAGAAACGGGCAGACCCGAAACAGTTAGGGCCTTCTTAATTTCCCCACCGCCAAGAATCTTCATTTTTTCCCCTAAAATCTCCGCGTTGATAATTCCATCTTTGGCATATTTTTCCAAATCACCGACGTTTAAAACCCCCAGCTTGAGACTGGTTGGCTTGTTTTTAAGTCCGCGCAGTTTTGGCAAGCGTTGAATATAGTCACGCTCCGCCGGGCGCATACGCCGTCCGGCGCGGGACTTTTGCCCTTTCTGTCCCTTACCCGAAGTCGTGCCTCGTTTGCCTCCGCGTCCCACGCGAGTTTTTTTATCTTTCAACGGATGTTGCGGTTGTAGTTGATGTAATTGCATATCAAACTTTTAATTTCTTAAGCGCCTCTATCGTAGCCAACGCGTTTGTCAGTTTGTTCGGTGTACGCCCAAGACACTTGGCAGTCGCGTCTTTTACACCCGCCAACGAAAGTACAACACGAACGGCTCCCCCGGCTTTCAAACCGTGACCGTTAACCGCCGGTTTAATTTTGACGCGGGCGGCGCTGAACTTGGCCTCCACCTCGTGCGGAATCGTTCGGCCGCGCAAGGAAACCGTCATAAAATTTTTCTGAGCGTCGTGCTTGGCCTTTGAAACAGAGGCCGCGACGTCTAATCCCTTGCCGATGCCGATGCCTACCCTCCCCTTCTCGTCACCGAGCACCACGGTAGCGCGAAAACGGAATCTTTTTCCGCCCGCCACCACGCGCGTAACACGCCGAAGGTCCAACACTTTGTCTTTAAAACCTGGCGGATTTTGTTCTCTTGGTTTTCTGTTATACATACATTTATAATTTCAGCCCCGCCTCGCGAGCTCCTTCAGCAACCGCTTTTACGCGGCCGTGGTATTTATACTGCGCTCGGTTGAAAATAGCGACTTTAACACCAAGCTTTTTGGCCTTCTGAGCAAGTAATTCGCCGATGGCTTTCGCAGTAACGGTTTTTTTCTGGCTGTTTTTGGCAACCTCTCTACTGGAGGCGGCCGCCATAGTGTGCCCCTTGGCGTCATCTATCAGCTGGGCATAAGTATACTTGTTGCTGCGGAAAACGGACAGCCGTGGTTTTTCGGCAGTTCCAATAATTCGCGCACGATTGCGTTTCTGTCTTAATTCCCTGTTTAAATTTTTTCTAAAAATTTTGGTTTTCATGCTGTTGAACTACCACGTCACCGAATCACTAGGCAGCGGCCGCCCCGGTGCCTGCAACCTTTTTGCCGGCCTTGCGGCGGATCACTTCCCCGCGGTAGTGAATACCCTTTCCTTTGTACGGCTCCGGCGGCCTTATTTTTCTAATCTTGGCTGCCGCCTCACCAACAAGCGCCTTATCAATTCCGGAAATTTTAATGGCATTTTTTTCAATGGAAATCTTGATACCAGCCGGCGCATTGTACTTGACCGGATGAGTAAAACCGACTGTTAAGACCAGATTCGCCCCGTCCATCACTGCCTTAAAGCCAATGCCCTCCAATTCTAACACCTTCACAAAGCCCGCGCTGACACCTTGGACGGCATTTTTGGCCAAAGAAACGTTTGTCCCGATATTTAACCTCCCCTGTCTGACGTCTTGATTTGTCTTAAAGGACAACTTGCCATCGGTTATTTCGGCGCTCACGTAAGGCAGAATCGGCACCGAAAGCTTGCCCTCCTTGCCGGAAAATTCCAAAACCGGGCCGTTAATCTTTGCTTCTACGCCCTGGGGTATTACTAAAGGTTTTTTTGCTAATTTAGACATGTTACCAAATTTCAAATAATAGCTGTCCGCCCAATTTCTGCTTCCTGGCTTCGTGGGAAGCCATAATCCCCTTCGGGGTGGAAACTACCGCGATGCCGTATCCCTGTTTAACTTTTTTAAAATCCCTGTATCCGCCAAAAAGCCGACGTGACGGCGTGCTTAAGAATTTGACGCCGTTGATTGCGCCGCGGCCATCCTCGGCGTACTTCAACTTTACTTCAATAATGCGCTTGGGTAGCCGTCCTTTTTTGGCAACGCTTTCCACATACTTGCTTTTGCCCAAAACTTCGGCCACCGCGAAATCCATCTCCGAATAGGGCACTTTGATTAAGGCCTTCTTAGCTTGCTGGGCATTTTTAATTTGTGTTAGTAAATTTGTATACATATAGGACTTATTAGATTTATTGGTCTTATAATCACCAGCTTGATTTTTTTACACCCGGAATTTCTCCTCGGCCGGCCAACTCGCGGAAGCAAATGCGACAAATACCGAACGTGCGCATAAATCCCCTCTTGCGGCCGCAACGAAAACACCGTCTGACGATACGGGTAGAAAATTTCGGCGGTTTTTGCGAACGAGCTACGACAGATTTTTTAGCCATGTTTTTGAGCAGCTTTTTGCATTGGAATTCCAAGCTGTTTATAAAATTCGGCGGCAGCTTCGCGGCTCTTTAAATTCTTGGGAACCACGGTTATTTCCACGCCAAAGTTAGTCTTGGAATTTTCGGGAGCAATCTCCGGAAAAACCAAGTGGTCTTTAATCCCGAAAGACAGGTTGCCGCGCTGGTCAATACTTTTGGGACTGATACCGCGGAAATCTCTGACACGCGGCAAAACCACTTTGGTAACTTTGTTTAAGAATTGTATCATTCTTTTTCGGCGCAAAGTTGCCTGTAAGCCAACTACCGTGCCTTCGCGCAGTTTGAAACCGGAAATAGAGTTAATCGCGGAGCGCAATTTCGGTTTTTGGCCGGTGATACTGGAAAATTCGCTGACGATTGACGGCAAAATTTTGTCGGCAAAATTCGGCTGGCCGGAAAGCCGTCCAATGCCGGTACTAACCACTATTTTCTCCAGTTGAGTTTGTTGATTTTCGGTCTTGTTCATAATATTTAAATCTCCGTATTGCACTTTTTGCACTGACGAGATTTCGTCTTGCTTTGTTCGTTGACTTTATAAGCGATACGGGTTGCTTTCTTGCAGTTAGGACAAAATAGCATAACTTTTGAAATATACAAAGGCCGCGGCAGAGTAATAATTTGCCCTTTCTCTCCCTGCTTTTTCGGACGCGAATGCTTCTTGAAAAGATTCTGCCCCTCAATTAAAACGGTATTTTCGCGCACGTTAACGCCCAAAACCTTGCCGGTCTTGCCGTTATCTTTTCCCGAAATTATTTGTACTGTGTCGCCTTTGTGTATTTTCATGTTTTTTGCCTAAAGCAGCTCTTCCGCCATTGAAGCAATGCTTTCAAAACCTTTTTCTTTTACTTCGCGCGGCAATGGCCCGAAAACGCGGGTTCCCCGCGGCTCCCTTTTGTCATCAATTAAAACCACGGCATTGTCATCAAAGCGAATGTAGGAACCGTCGCTCCGACGCATTGCCTTTCTCTGGCGGACGATAACGGCTTTAACAACGTCCTTTTTCTTGATGGCTTTGCGAGGCTCGGCAATCTGCACGGAAGCAACGATAACGTCGCCAACCTCGGCGTAGCGCCGGCGGCTGCCACCCAAAACCCTAAAGCACCGGACTGTCCTGGCCCCAGAATTATCGGCAACTTTTAAAATGGATCGTTCTTGAATCATAATTTTTAATCAACTTTGGCAATAATTTTCCAACGCTTATCTTTGGAAATCGGCCGAGTTTCTTCAATAACAACCTTGTCCCCTACTTTGTAGGCCTTATTTTCATCGTGGGCTTTGAACCTGTTTGTTACTTTGAAATATTTCAAATACTTCGGGTGTTTTTTCATATACGTGACGGCCACTACGGCAGTTTTCTGCATCTTATCGGACACCACTACCCCTTGAAGTTTTCTGTGTTTATTTTCCATGGATGAAAGTTAAAATACGCGCGATTGTTTTTTTGACCTTTTGGATTTCTTTTACGTTTTTAACCTTGCCGGCGGCTAAATCGGTCTTGAGATTCCACAAACGATCGCGATGTTCCATCAAGTTCCGCTTCAACTCCCCGACCGGCTTATTTTTTAATTGTTCCAGTTCGTTTTTTTTCATATTATTTGGAAATTACTCTTGTCCGGAGCGGCAATTTGTGGCCGGCAAGGCGCAGAGCCTCCTTGGCAATTTCCGGCTTGACGCCGTCCATTTCAAACAAAACCCTGCCCGGCTTCACCGGAAAAACGTAATGGTCCACGCTACCCTTGCCGCCTCCCATGGTGATTTCCGGGGGACGTTTAGTTATCGGTTTGTCTGGAAAAATCCTTATCCAAACCTTACCCTCTCTTTTAATAAAATTGCTGATGGTGCGCCGCGCGGCCTCTATCTGGCGGGAGTTAACCCAGGCGGCGGTTTCCGCTTTCAACCCAAAAGACCCGAAGGAAAGTTTGGTTCCTCTGGTTTCTACCAGCCGGCCGAGTGATCGGCCTTTTTGCCATTTTCTATGTTTTACTTTTTTGGGCACTAACATAAGTTTATTTTTTATCAAAAACTTCGCCTTTATAAATCCAAACCTTTATGCCTACCGTTCCGTAGGTATTAAAAGCGGTGGCTTCGCCATAATCAATATTGGCGCGCAGAGTTTGCAGAGGCAGTTTGCCCTTCGCCAGCCATTCACGGCGCGCGATTTCCGCGCCATCCAAGCGGCCGGAAAGCTTGATTTTTATGCCTTGAACCTCCTTGGGATTGCCCATTGCGTTTTCAATGTATCGCTTCATGGTCCGGCGAAATGGCAAGCGTTTTTCCAAATCCCAAGCCAGAGACTGGGCAGTGTATTGGGCAGAAATTTCCGAACGGCGCAATTCCTCCACGTTCAAGCTCACAGAAAATTTGGCGGTTTGTTTGCGTTTTTTAAAAAGATTTTGGAGGCTCGTTTCAATCGCTTTGGTTAAATCTTCTATGCCCTTGCCGCCGCGTCCGATTACCAGACCCGGACGAGCAGCTTTAATCATAATTCGGAACGTATTATCGCCACTTCGCTCTATTTCAACGCGAACAATGCCAGCCATTCCGATCTTTTGCTTGATTATTTTGCGAATCAAACAATCTTCTTCTAGGGGGTTTTTAAAATTTTTCGTCTTGGGAATCCAACGAGATATCCAATTATTGACGATGCCCAGGCGATATGAAAATGGTCTAATTTTTTGTCCCATGGTGTCTAAGTAGCGCTAGACTGCTTGGCGCCGGAATAATCTTCGGAAGAATCCGCCCTTTTCTTTAGGAGTCACTTTCTTGGTTTCTTCCGCTTTTGGCCGAACGCGCTCTTTTTTGGTTTTAGTTTTTTTGACGGGCGGGTTTATGACGAAACGATCTTTGAAAGCGCCCTCGGCTTCTTGAAGAACCACGGATACGTGGCTCATTTTTTTGTGAATCGGAGTTGCCCGGCCTTGGGCACGGGGCAAGATGCGCTTAAGCATGGGCCCCGGATTAACTCTGATATCAGAAATGAAAAGCCGCGCGGCATCCAGCTTGTTATTGCGGGCATTGGCCACGGCGGAACGGAGCAATTTCAAAAGCGGCTTAGCCGAACGCTGAACTCTCAACAAAAGCTGGGCCTCGGCCTCCCTGATGGAAAGACCTCTGATAGTATTAGCAATTAAACGCACCTTGCGGGGCGAGATTTTAAGATAATTAAGTTGTGCCAATTGCTGTTTCATAAGAAGTTTGTAGCTTTATTTTTTAGTTTCAGTTGATGTTTTAGCCGCCTGCGCTTTCTGCGTTTCGGCTACCTGTTGAGCCGCCTCCAATTCGCGCTGCATTTTACCGCCGTGTTTAACGAATTTGCGGGTCAGCGCAAACTCTCCAAGCCGATGGCCAACCATTTCTTCTTTAATTAAAACTTCAATGAAATTTTTTCCGTTGTGAATGCCAAAAACAAAACCAACCATTTCCGGCGCGATGGACGAATCGCGCGCCCAGGTTTTTATAACGGTTCTGTCGCCCACCTTTAACTTAGCCACTTTTTTAAGAAGCTTTTCGTACACGTATGGGCCTTTTTTTGAACTTCTGCTCATGGTGACTATAAATACAATATCCTTTATCGAACTTTTGGACGACGTTTAATGATAAACACGCTTGACCATTTCTTCGCGTGGCGAGTCTTATGACCGCCCGTCACTTTGCCCCACATCGTCTTGGGGCGCTTCGTACCTCGCGGCTGGGCGCCTTCACCGCCGCCGTACGGATGGTCTACCGGATTCATCGCGGAACCGCGAACGGTCGGACGGATGCCCAACCAGCGGGACCGGCCCGCCTTTCCGATATTCACTAGATTATAGTCAGGATTTGAAACTTGTCCAATGGAGGCCCAGGCCTCTGAAGACACTTTCCGCACTTCTTTAGAAGACATACGGAGGTCGGTCAAGCCGGCCTCGTGAGCCAAAATCTCGGCGTAAGAGCCTGCGGAACGCGCCAAACGGCCTCCGCCGCCGGAACGAAGCTCAACGTTATGGATGAAAGAGCCAATCGGTATATTTTTAATTTTTAAACGATTGCCGGGTTTAAGCGGCGCCCGCTCGGCAGTCATAATTTCATCCCCCACTTTCATATCTTTAGGCGTTAGAATGTAGCGGCGCTCGCCATCTTTATAACAAACTAAGGAAATAAAAGCGGAGCGATACGGATCGTACTCAATTGTTTCCACGCGGGCCGGAACGTTAATTTTATTTTGAATAAAATCCACCATCCGATAAGTTTTTTTGTTACCGCTTCCCTGGTGGCGCACCGTAATCACGCCGCGGTTATTACGGCCAGAATTGGAGCGAACTTTGGAAGTCAGCGCTTTGTGCGGCTTGGTAGCGGTCAAAATCTTGGCATAGTTGATGCCGCTCATTTGCCTCCTTGACGCGCTGGTCGGTTTGTATTGTTTAATAGTAAGCATGTTTGTTAGTGCGGCAAAATATCCAACTTTTGCCCCTTCTTTAGGGTAACCACCGCCTTTTTATAACTCGGGCGTTCGCTGATGTAACGGCCGGTTCGGCGGGGTTTCGGGGGAATGTTGATTACGTTTATGTCCATAATATTAACTTTATAGATGGCCTCCAACGCTTTTTTAATTTCCGGCGCGGCGGCTTTTTTGTCAACCAAAAAAACATACTTGCCCAAAGTGCTTGATTGGGTCGCTTTTTCGCTAATTAACGGATGTTTGATGACAAATTTGTTCATTGTGGTTTTTTATTTGATTTCCGCTACCGCCTGTTTATCAATCAAAACATTTTTGTATTTGAGCAGGTCTTCCACATTCAGGGAAGCGCCGTGAAGGCTCTTGACTCGCGGAATGTTGCGGGCGGCGCGGCTTATCAATTTATTGTCGGTCGCGGCAACCAGCAAGGCCGGAAGGAAAATTTTGATCGCCGAGAAAAGCAGTTTTGTTTTTGGCGCCTCAAGCTTGAGCGAATCAACAATTTTCAGGCCGCCATCCGAAAGCTTTTTTGAAAGAACCGAAAATATGGCCGCGCGCATCATCTTTTTGTTAACTTTCTGGGAATAATCGCGGTCTTTTACCGGACCGTGGGTAACACCGCCGCCCCTCCAAATCGGAGATCGGATTGAACCGTGCCGGGCGCGACCGGTATGCTTTTGCTTCCAGGGCTTTATGCCGCCGCCACGAACTTCACCCCGGTTTTTCGTGTGCGCCCAGGGATGGCGCCGGTTGGCCGCTTGCGCAAGCATCACTTGGTGAACCAAATCCGGATTCCAATCGCGGGCAAAAATTTTGTCGGACAACTCAATGTCCCCCACTTTTTCTCCTTTTAAGTTGTAGACCTGGGTTTTCATTTTGATATTTCAATTCTGCCGCCTTTATTCCCCGGAACGGCGCCATTTAAAAATAAAATTTTGCCGTCGGCGTTAATATCCACCACCATAAGGTTTTTTATAGTTACGCGATCCACTCCCATATGTCCGGCCATTCTCCTGCCCGGAATGACGCGCTGGGGGCTGGTATTGCCGATGGAACCTGGGCCTCGATGGCGGTTTTTTTGGCCGTGAGTGGCCGGACCGCCGTGAAAACCGTGGCGCTTCACCACGCCTTGAAATCCATGCCCCTTGGTAATTCCGCTGACCTTGACCAAGTCGCCGGCTTTGAAAACGGATAAATCGCCGTCTTCCATTTTAATCGGCGTCACCGGAAAAGCCTTGTCATCCTTGAACAGATGATCCATTTTTAATTTTTTACCAATCAATTTAATCATGTTTTAAAAAAAACAGCCGCTAAATCGCAGTTGTTTTTTATGCGAACACTAGCCAGACAATGTTACACCATTTTAATCTCAATGTCTACCCCCGAAGGAAGATTGAGTTGAGACAACGATTCAACAATGGACTGACTAGGATTTAAAATATCTATCAGTCGCTTATGAATACGCAGTTCAAACTGCTCCCGAGAGTCTTTGTCTATAAACGTGGAACGATTCACGGTATATTTTTTGATCTCGGTTGGCAAAGGAATGGGGCCTACCACCTGGGCATCGTGCCGCTTGGCGGTATCCACAATTTGGCGCGCGGAATTATCAATCAGCTTATTATCGTAAGCTTTAATCCGTAGCCGCAACTTCTCGTGCTCTACTTCCTTGGTTTTTGGCATTATTTAATGATCTTAGTCACTACTCCCGCGCCCACGGTCTTGCCGCCTTCGCGAATAGCGAAGCGCTGCTTTTCTTCCAGGGCAACTGGAGCAATGAGCTTAACGGATAGATTAACGGTGTCGCCAGGCATAACCATTTCCGTGCCCGTAGGTAAGGTCACGTCGCCGGTTACGTCAGTAGTGCGGATATAAAATTGCGGCTTGTAGCCCTTAAAAAACGGGGTGTGGCGGCCGCCTTCCTCTTTGCTCAAGACATACACTTCGGCGTCAAATTCCGTATGAGGGTTAACACTGCCCGGTTTGGCAAGCACTTGCCCGCGCTCCACGTCTTCTTTTTTCAGACCGCGAAGCAGAACACCAACGTTATCGCCGGCCTGGCCTTCGTCCAACAATTTATTGAACATTTCAATGCCGGTAACAACTGTCTTTTGAGTCGGCTTCAAACCGATGACATCCACTTCCTCGTTGATTTTTACCTTTCCCCTCTCAACGCGTCCGGTAACAACCGTTCCGCGGCCTTCAATGGAGAAAATGTCTTCAATCGGCATCAAGAACGGCTTACTGATGTCTCTGGCCGGATCGGGTATGAATTCGTCCAAAGCTTTTATTAAATCCAGAATCGGCTTAGCGGCTGGGTCATCAACAGACTTGGCCTCCAACGCCTTCAAAGCGGAACCGCGAATAATCGGAGTGGTGTCACCCGGAAATTCATATTTTTTAAGAAGCTCACGGACTTCAGATTCAACCAAGTCAATCAATTCCGGATCGTCCACCGTGTCGCATTTATTTAGGAAAACAACGAGGGCCGGCACGCCGACTTGGCGGGCGAGCAAAATGTGTTCCCGAGTTTGAGGCATCGGGCCGTCAGCGGCAGAAACAACCAAAACCGCGCCATCCATCTGGGCGGCGCCGGTAATCATGTTCTTGATGTAATCGGCGTGACCGGGGGCGTCTATGTGCGCGTAATGGCGCTTATCGGATTCGTATTCCGAATGGTGTAAGGCGATGGTTATGCCTCGGGCTTTTTCCTCCGGTGCATTATCAATATCATCAACTTTTTCCTCTTTCTTGGCCCAACCCTTCAAAAACAGGATGTGCGTTATCGCCGCCGTTAAGGTGGTCTTGCCATGATCGACGTGTCCGATCGTACCGACGTTTACGTGAGGTTTTGTTCTTACGAACTTTTCTTTTTCTGCCATAGATTTATAATTTTTTAATTTTTATATTGTTTTAGACGACTTTTTTATATTAATAGCAATAATACGATTTTATACGGATTCGGCCAATTATGTCAAGGGTTGTGCTTGTTAATAAATCCCCACACCAAACGAGGATTTGTATTGCACGAAGTGATCCTCGTTATGGTGTGGGGATAAAAACAGGGCTCTTTAAAGCCCTATTTGAATCTTATGCTCCTCTTTCTCGCGCCGGCAAACTGACACAGCTCATTCCAGGATTGGCCCCAGTCAGCCAGACACACATAGCGGCCCACAGCGGAACCGTCAAGGTACAAAGCATAGCGCCGCTCGCTTCTGCTGTAACTCACAATATTGGCGCCAAGCACAACAATCGGCCGCTCAATCTGCAAGTCGGGATGTTGGGCCGCGAGAGTCAGCGCCTCCCTGATGTCCAGTTGCCGCCACCGCTTCTTCGCCATTTCCTGAAACGCGATTTCGGTGAGGGTTCTGGGACCGAAAGAAAAAAGCTTAATAAAAACTTTTTCTTTCCTGCCGGGCTGAACCTGAAACGAAAAATTCTTTGAATTGATTGCTGCCGGCCGGCTATTAAACTTCGCTTCTCTCAAAAGCCGTTTAAGAGTTTTTCCGTAATCCACTTCAATATCCACGCGCCTGGAACTCAAAACACCCACGGCTGTCTCCATCAAAAAACTACTGCTATTAAATCACAAAACTGCCTAAATATCAAATCGCCCCGCCTCTGGTTTTGTACGCAGACACGCTATGTCCGACCCCAGCGTGGTCGGACCGCTCGCTCTCGGCCTCGCTCGTCCCGC
>LCOU01000005.1 GCA_001003205.1 Parcubacteria group bacterium GW2011_GWA2_47_8b
GTGTTGGAATACTTCATTTCCACGCACGGCGCCCGCAAAGGTTCTACGGATACCGCCTTAAAGACGGCATCCGCCGGTTATTTGACGCGCCGTCTGGTGGACGTTTCGCAGGACCTAGTCATCAAGGAAGAGGATTGCGGCACCAAGGAGGGGATCACTATCAGTCGCGATGACGGCATGCAGTTTGGCAACACGATGGCCGCCAGAATTTTCTCGCGCACCGCGCTGGAGGACGTAAAAATTGACGGCAAAACCATCGTAAAAGCAGGGGGGGTTATTGATAAAGAGAGGGCCGAAATTATCGGCCAGTCAAAACTTGAAAGCATCAAGGTGCGTTCGCCGATTTCGTGTAAAACTCTCTACGGGGTTTGTTCCACCTGCTACGGTTTTGACTTGGGCAACAATAAGCCGATAAAAGTTGGAGAAGCTGTTGGAATTGTAGCGGCGCAATCAATCGGAGAACCCGGAACCCAGCTGACTATGAGAACTTTCCATATCGGAGGCGTTGCCGGTTCCGATATTACGCATGGCTTGCCCCGTATTGAGGAAATCTTTGAGGCGCGGCCTCCGAAGGGACGGGCGTTTTTGGCCGAAGAAGACGGCGCAGTTGAAGATATTGAAGACCGCGGACTCTCCAAAGTTATAAAGGTAAAAGTCAAAAAAGATGTTAAAGAGTATGCGGTTTCACGCATGGTGGATGTTTTTGTGAAGCCGGGAGATGCGATCAAAAAAGGCGACCAGCTTTGCGAGGGTAACCTGGACATTAAGGAACTTTTTGCGCTAAGAGGCGCCGAAGCCGCCCAGAATTATATAATCAACGAAGTTCAGAAAATTTATTTCTCCGAAGGCGCGGCCATCAACAACAAACACGTGGAAATTATCGTCAGGCAAATGTTTGCTCGAGTGAAGATAAAAGAGTCCGGCGATAGCGAGTTCGTGATCGGCGACGTTATGGAAAAATCCCGATTTTTGGAGGTGAACCGCCAACTCAAAAAAGCCGGCAAGGCGCCGGCAAAGGCCCAGCAGCTGCTGATGGGCATTACCAAAGTCGCGCTGTCTACCGAAAGCTTCCTCTCGGCCGCCTCCTTCCAGGAAACGGCCAGGGTGCTGATTGGCGCCGCTCTTGAGGGTAAGGTGGACCGCTTGCGTGGACTTAAGGAAAACGTGATTATCGGCCGCTTGATTCCCGTGGGAACCGGCTTGCAGGCCGCTTTAGATAGGGACGTTGACGCCGCTTCTTAAACCTGCTAACATTTTTGAAATGTCAGACGAATCTCAAAAGGAATATGAAATCGCCTTTTTGCTTTCCTCGTTGGAGGCCGAAAAGGATTTAGAGGGCGCTTTGAGGCAGAATCACGCCGAGTTTACCTATCAAAAATCGGCTACGGAACAGCATTTGGCCTATCCGATTAAGAAGCATAATTCGGCCTATTTCGGTTTTTACAACTTTAAAACCGAACCCGCGAACATCAAATTAATAAAGGATGCCTTGGCGCTTAATGCCAATGTCCTAAGGTTTATGATTATCACCCCGCCGGTAAAGATTGCCAGCGCCGCGCCTCAAGCGCGCCCCGAGAAGAAACCGGCCGCCGCTGTTGTCAGCAATCAAGCTCTGGAAGAAAAATTGGAAGAAATACTAAAGTAAGAATACGAATCTACGAATGATATACGAATGCCACGAATAAACTAGTATTATATTAACCCCATGAATTTGAACAAAGTATTCATATTAGGAAGATTGACGGCTGATCCGCAGTTGCGGGCCACGCCTTCCGGCCAGCAAGTGGCGAATTTTTCAGTTGCCACTAACAGGGTTTGGAACGATAAGAATGGCCAAAAACAGGAGTCGGCCGAATTTCATAACATCGTTGTTTGGGGGCGGCAGGCCGAAGTGGCAAGCAAGTTTTTAAATAAAGGCGGGTTGGTGCTGGTTGAGGGACGCTTGCAGACCCGTGAGTGGGACGACAAACAAGGCCAAAAAAGAAAGACCACCGAAATTGTAGCCGACCGCATACAGCTCGGGCCGCGTCCGGCCAGTGCCCAGAATCGTCCGAACGCCCCATCTCCATCGGCGCCCGAACCGATTCCAACTATCAATCTTGACGAGGATATAAAAGCCGAAGACCTACCTTTTTAATGGTAACTACTTACTATGTATAACCAGTGCATCTTTTGTTCGCAGAATATAGAAAACATAGATTACAAAGATCCGGTCTTTTTGCGCCGGTTTGTTTCCGGCCAGGCGAAAATAATTGACCCGCGATATACCGGCAGCTGCGCGCGGCATCAGCGAAAACTTGCCCAGGCCATCAAACGCGCCCGCATTTTGGGCCTTTTGCCCTTCGTCCGCAGATAAATAATAGTAATGGACTCCTCGGTTTTTAATGCGATTCACAGTATTGCTGGACAATTCGGGATTTTAGACGCCTTGATTGTTTTTTTTGCCAAGTATTTCGGATATTTTTTGGTGCTTGGGGCGGCAATCTTTATATACAAAGAAAAAGATTGGCACAAGCGTTTTTATTATTTTGCTTTGTCGGTTTTAACAATCATCATTTCACGCGGAATTCTTGCCGAAATAATTCGCTTTTTCTATTTTCGCGCGCGGCCTTTTGCCGCGCTGGGTTTTGAACCATTGGTGAATCACAGCGCCACGGCTGCGTCTTTTCCTTCCGGCCACGCCGCGTTTTATTTTGCGTTGGCGCTGGCTATGATTTCCATTGATAAAAAGAGGGGATGGATTTATCTGGCCGGGGCGGCATTGATAGGTCTGGCGCGGGTGGCGGCCGGAGTGCATTGGCCCTCGGATATTTTAGCCGGAGCAATCGTTGGACTAATCAGCTTTTTGGTAGTAGAATGGGCGTTAGTTCCTAAACAACAGCAATAGCCGACATCGGAGGTGGTCAATGCGCCAAATCTGGTCAATCTTCAAGACCGGGCTTTTGGCTCTCATTCCGATTTTGGTTCTGGCCATTTTATTGGGTTGGATTTGGAGCGGCATCCGAGCCGTCAGCCTTGATATTTTGAAGGTCTGCTCCAATGTCCCGATTGTTTCCATTGTCACTAATTTCCTTTTTAACCACGAATATATAGAGCGGGTTGCCAAAGGCGATCTTCCGGAAGTTCTTTTCCGGCATACGAACGAAAGCTGGACGATCGGAACCGTGACCAACGAGCTCAAGCTGCCGGAAGATCTCGATGCAGACGCGAGCGGGCCTCTGGTTGACTGGGTGGTAATCCTCGCCCCTCCGACAGCGCCGTTGTCGGTTGCCGCTCCAGTTCACTTGCGAAAGAAATCAACAGTCATTTATACAGGCCGCCTGATTAGAGATACCGCCCTAAGCGTTGCGTCCTTCGGCCTCAACTTCCAGCTTGACCCAAAGAAGTTTTCCCGCGCGAAACCGGTCTGATGACCATCAGACCGGTTTTTTGTTTTATTGACTTTTAACACTAAACTCTATATCTTAAACCCCATGAGACAGTGTGCAATTTGCGGCAAGGGTTCTATAATGGCGGGTACCAGAAAGCTCTTGCGCGGCCATTATAATCCGACCAACTGGAGCCGCAAGTATCCCAATTTACAGAAAGCAAAACTTCCTTCCGGGAAGTCCGGTTTGGTTTGCACGCAGTGTATCAAGACAATGGCGAAGCCAGTCTGGGCGAAGGCCGCGCCTGTGGGCAAGGCAATGCCAGCAGTCGTCGCTTCGGCTAAATAAATAAAACCGCCCTCTCGGGGCGGTTTTATTTATGGAGTTTCTCTTTTAGCAGGCTGGCTAACTTAATTTCTGGCACGGGATAAATATCATTAGGATAAATTTCAATAAGTTGCAATTTAAGTTTTTTAACTAGAGCCCTTTTCTTACTAATTATTGTATCGTAGGTTTCTTGGACGCCCGCGAGGCCGAAAAATTCTATTACTATATTTGGTTTAATGAAGAAGTCCCCAGTCATTTTTGTGTTGCCGTAACGGAAACTCCTTTCATGAGAAATCTTGTTGTCATCGAGTAGATTATCAATGATTTTTTCTGTGAAAGAGTCGCAACCATGCCCATCCCGCGCTTTGAATTTATAAGCAAAGATTACCGGATTGCCGTTGAAGCCCGATTCTTTAATTGCATTATTCCAGCTACCGAATCTGCGCTTATACTCGCGATGCATATTAAACTCTTTTTTGAGGGGGATTCTGCCATGCGTTTTATGAAAGCTTATAATCTTATTTAACAGTTCTTTTTTTGTGTATTTTTCCCTATGCGGGGCTAAATTTATTTCCACATTCCTTCTCAGTTTTTTTAATAATTCTGGAGTCATGACCGGTCTTTTTCTTCTTTGCTCTATGGCACGCTTTTGCGTCGGGGTTATCTTTATGCCCTTTGTCCAAAGGGCGGCCGAACCTAAGCTAACACCAACTTCTTTAGCTATTTCCCGGTGGGTTCTACCGAATCCCCGCAATTTTTTAACCCTTAGTCGCACTGATGCGGAATACCTTATTCTATTGCGGTGCTTTACTTCTTGCATGATAGAATTATATCATCAATTAACTAACGGACTGTCGTATAGTGGCAGTACGCGAGGCTGGGGGTCTTGCAGCCCGGGTTCGATTCCCGGCAGTCCGACAATGAGAAACACAGTAATCGCGGCAATTGTAGGAATTGTTATCGGCACGGGTATTTTTGTGTTATGGCGCAATTCCAATTTGCCGCCGGCTGAAAATCTTGGAGCCAGCGTGAGCGACATTCCAAAGGACGAATCAGAATTGAAGGTGGGGGAGTATTTTGACCTTCGCGGCCGCGAGGAAGTTCTTGTCTCCATGCAAAATTCAACTTTCAATCCGCGAATCATCATCGTGGATAAGGGCACGAAATTGTTTTGGAAAAACGAAGACAACGCCCCGCACTCGGTAAGTTTCAATAACAAAACTCTCAGCCAAAACGAATCCTTTTCAATGATGTTTGATACGCCGGGTTTTTATCCTTACAATTGCGGCATTCATCCGGACACCATGCAAGGGCTTATAATCGTAAAATAATGCGTTTAGAAATTAAAAACTTTAATGGCAATCTTGCCGACAAAATGCGTTCTGCTGGCTACCATTACGACGGCCAAGATCCTAAAAGCGGGGAGATGCGTTTTTATAAATCCCTAAGCTCCGGACTTTACCCGCGATTTCATATCTATTGTCTTTTTGATAAAGCCAAAAAAATGCTTGCCGTTAATCTACACCTTGACCAAAAAGCCCCGGTTTATGAAGGGGCGGCCGCCCACAGCGGAGAATACGAGGGGGAGGTGGTTTCCAGGGAAGCTGAGCGGCTCAAGGCTGATTTGTTGCCGAGACCGCCCATGGCTTCTTCCGAACCGCTAATATAACGTCTTGCGATGACGTTATGTAATCGCCGAGCCCCTAGTTGTGCGTGGGATTTATTGCAGCTTTGACGCGTCAAAGCTGGGGTTGACAAACAAGACATATATATGCTATAGTGAACAAGTTGTTCTTTTTGAAAACACATTTAGGAGGAGGGACCGATGCGTAGCGATTCCAACTACGACCAGTTCGACGCGGACAGCGAGGAGCGGGAGGCCAGGGAGCGCAAGAACGAAATCGGCGCTCGGGCGAATCGGGCGGCGGCGATGCGTCATCGCCACGGACGGCCCCAGACCATCTACATCGGAACCGGAAGCGCGCTAGAGCGGATGGGGCGCGTGCGCCTCACGCGCCGTCTCCGCGGCTAGCCGAGTCGGTTCTACGGCCGGCGAGGCAAATCGCTCGCCGGTCGGCACAGTGTCGTGGCTTAGGAGTCCCGCAACCCGAGGGCTACATGCCTATAGGTGGATGGGGTTAACGAAGCTCCTTGTCGGTCCGAACGGCTAAAACGGCCAAGGGGATAAATACCCCAAGCCCCCCGATGTACATCGGGGGCTTTTTTTATTGAGAATTCCTGCCTGCCGGTAGGCACTGAAAAATTTATAGCGTATACTATGGGCATGAGCGATGTCGTCCAGCAGATTAAAGACAAATTGGATTTGGCGGCATTTTTGGGATCATACATTAAACTCTCCCCGGCCGGTAAAAACCTGAAAGGACTCTGTCCTTTCCATAAAGAAAAAACACCGTCTTTTATGGTTTCGCCGGACAGGCAGATTTGGCACTGTTTCGGCTGCGCCGCCGGCGGAGATTTAATAGGTTTTTTGATGAAATATGAAAATTTGGAATTTGTTGAAGCTCTTAAAATTTTGGGAGAGAAGGCCGGAATAGACATTGGACGCGCCGGCAACCAAGACCAGCGGCAGATAAATGTTTTGTACCATATAAACGCCGCTGCCAAGGAATTTTTCAAAAAATCTTTGACGCAGGAAGCTTTGAACTATTTATATTCGCGCGGTTTGAAAAAAGAAACTATTGAGGAATTTGAGCTGGGCTACGCGCCGGCCGGCTCCGACGCGCTGCTGCGTTATTTACTTAGCGCCAAGTTTGCGCCGGCAGATATTGAAAAAGCCGGACTGACGTTTAAAACCGAGCGAGGAACTTTCATTGACCGCTTTCGCAACCGGATAATGTTTCCGCTGCACAATTCTTTCGGCAAATCGATCGGGTTTACCGGCAGGATAATGCCCTTGCCCTCCGAAGCCCTGCCTGTCCGGCAGGCAGGCTTGGCGAAGGAGGGCGGGTATGAGGCGCCTAAGTACGTCAACTCGCCGGAAACGCCGATTTTTAATAAATCCAAATTGCTTTACGGCTTTGACAAGACGAAGGGTTTAATCAGAGAAAGCCGAACGGCGGTCTTGATAGAGGGTCAAATGGACTTTCTTATGGCGTGGCAGGACGGGCTTAAAAACTTGGCGGCCACTTCGGGAACTGCGATGACCGGAGAGCACCTGAAAATTTTAAAACGAGTTGCCGACACCTTGGTTTTGTCGTTTGACCGCGATGACGCCGGCCAAGCCGCCACCGAACGCACCATTGACCTTGCGGGCGCCGCCGATTTTGCGGTGAAGGTGCTGATGGTGCCGGAAGGCGTGCAAGCCAAGGACCCAGCTGACATTGTGAACGCGAGCTCGGGTCTTTTCGCCTCGCTTGCGGCGAAGGCGGTGCCGGCAATGGACTACTATTTTGCCAAATACGATGTAAGTAAAAAAATCAGCGTTACCCAGTGGAAGCAAAACATCCGCGCCGTTCTTGGGAAGATTAAAATGCTTTACAGTCCGGTTGAAAAAGCGCGTTACATTCAAGAATTGGCCGGTTTGAGCGGCGTTGCCGAACACCACCTGCAGGAAGAAATGGACGGTTTGCCGTCCGTGAAAACGGTAGGCGATTCCGGTCCGAGCGAAAGTTCAGGCGAGAAAACCGACAATGACGCGCCGATTTCACGCAAGGAAGTTATCAGCCAAAGAATCGCGAGCCTGGTTGCCAGCCACAAGAATTTATACGGTGAATGCGCTCCGGCGCTGGCAATTTTGGACCCAAATTATCAAAAGGCCATTGCTTACCATTGTGATAGCCAGTCAGTATCTCTGCCGGAGGAAATCCGCTCTTTGGTTGATTTAATTGCTTTGCGTACTGGCTTGGAATTAATTTCCGACCCCATTAAAGCCAAAACAGAGCTTGGTGTGCTAACGCGCCAATTGAAAATGGAAAATCTCAAAGGCAAGCGGCAGGAAATGGTTGATGCCATCCGTCTCGCGGAAAAAACCAACGACGATGCCAAGCTCGCCGTAACTTTATCCGAGTTTGACAAGTTATCAAAAGAAATACAAACTTTAGAACAATAACCACGCTTGTTTTATGAAAAAAACTAAGAAAGTTCACAAGGTTGCCAAGAAAATCCGCAAGTCGCGCCGCGCCAAAATCCGCGGGGTTAAAGTCGTCAAAGGAAAGCCAAAAAAGGCGCTCACCAAAAAAGAACAGAAACGCGAATTGGATCTCCAGGCGTTGCAGGAACTTATAGAGAGGGGCCGCGGCCGGGGTTTTGTTACCGACACGGAAGTTCTGCAGTATTTTCCCCACGTGGAGGAAGACATCAGCTTTCTGGAGGAAATTTACGACAAGCTTGAAGAATCAAACATTAAAGTTATTGAAACCAACCAGCTGATTGAACTTCCAAAAGAGGAAATCAGCGAGAAGGAATTGGAGGAGGCGACTCTTAGTGAGAATCTGCCGGATGCGGTACAGATGTATTTGAAAGAAATAGGGCGTACTCCGCTGCTCAACACCGAAGGCGAGAGGGAGTTGGCAAAACGCATTGAAAAAGGCGACCAGGAAGCCCGGCGCAAATTTATCCAGGCAAACTTGCGCCTCGTTGTTTCTATCGCCAAGCGCTACGTAAACCGCACGCCGAACTTGAGTATTCTGGATTTAATCCAGGAGGGGAACATCGGTTTGTCGCGCGCGGTGGATAAATTTGATTACCGCCGCGGTTTCAAGTTTTCAACTTACGCGACCTGGTGGATTCGCCAGGCGATTACCCGCGCGCTGGCCGACCAGTCGCGCACAATCCGCATTCCGGTGCATATGGTGGAGACCATTTCCAAATACACGCAAGCCAAGCGCCGCCTTTTGCAGGAATTGGGACGCGAGCCGCTGGCGGAGGAGATTGCCATTGAAATGAATATGCCGGTGGAAAAAATCCACCACATTCAAAAAATTTCCCAGGATGTGGTGTCGCTGGAGTCTCCAGTGGGGGACGAAGACGAGGATTCCACGCTGTCGGAATTTATTCCGGACGAGCGCAACCTGACGCCATCGCAAATCGCCTCGCAGACTTTGCTGCGCGATAAAATACAAGAGATTTTAGTTGACCTTACGCCACGCGAACAGAGGATTTTGAGTATGCGATTCGGGTTAGAGGACGGCGTGACCCACACTTTGGAAGAAGTAGGCAAGGAATTCGGCGTAACCCGTGAGCGCATTCGCCAAATTGAGGCAAAAGCCTTGGCCCGCATCAAGGGACACGAGAAATCCTTTACTTTAGAGGGATATTAAGGGCTCGCCCGCCCTGCCTCGCCGGCAGGCGGGCGATGAGGCGGGCCTCTTTCCAAATTGGTTGCAATATGCTATATTCCGGTAAAGGTGTTAAACGCCTTTTTTTATTGTGAAAAAAGCTAATTTATTGTTATCGGCGCTAATATCGCTGGCTTTGATGGCCCCTTCAAGCCTTGTTTTTGCGCAAAAGGAGGTGGATTTAGGCGTGGAAAGCTCCGGTCTTTTGCCGTCTAATCCTTTCTATTTCCTCAAAGAGTTCGGCAGGGGAGTGCGCAAGTTTTTTGTCGGTAATTTAGTCCGCAAGGCCGAACTAGAGCTGGGCATCTTAAACGAAAAAGCCGCCGAATTGAAAAAGCTTCAAGAAATCACGCCCGACAACATAAGCGCACTTTCCCGAGCCGTTGCTAATTATCAGTCGGCCGTTGAGCAGTACAAAATTCGACTGGAGAGTCTTGCTGGACAGAGTATGAATCCTAATTTGGATCGTCTATTGACGCAGATAGTTGAGCGTAGTTTAAAGCACCAGCAATTATTTAACGCCTTGCGCATCCAATTTTCTTCCGAACCAAAATTTTTGGAAAATCTTGATAACGCCGAAAACGCGTTGGTAGAAATGCTGTCGGTGATTGTGCAGAGGCTAGATACGCCCGAAAAATTCCACGGCCGTTTTGAATCGGCAATTGGTGAGCAAAAAGATGTCTTTAAAGAATTGAAGGCCGCCGAATTGGCGGACCGGCTGGAGGAAAAGTTGTCCGGCGCCGCAGGAAGCGGAGTAGCGGCCCTTAAAGAGGATTTATTGGTAACGTTCAGCGGCCGGTTGGAGGGTTTGCAATTAAGTAATGTGATTGATACCGAAGCTCTAGAGGAGGTTCTTGGCGACCGTTTGCGCGTTTTGAAGCTTTTGGATGAGGTACGTGAATTGGTGGTGAATCCAGAGCTGAAAAGCGAGCTCAACATCTTACGCCAGCGTCTACTGGAAAAAGTGGAGGAAACAAATGGTATTGGCGCGCCGGAAGCCGCGCAGTCCATTAGTGCCGCAAGGGAATTGCTTGCTGAAGTTGAGGGGAAGATTGCCGAAAGCCAAATTGCGGTATCATCGGCCATAAGGCAGTTGGTAGAGCGAGCAAAATTTAATCTGTCTCAGGCGGAAGTTTTTTATGACGAGGAAAATTATGGCAGTGCGTTCGGGCAGGCCACTGCGGCTTCGGCAGCTGCCAAAAATGCTTGGCTGCAATTAGCATCCACTGCCGTCACCCGCGCCCACGATCTGGATTCTCTGAAACAAAAATACGACCAGCTGATTGTAGTGGCCAATGACGCCGGATTGGTTGCAGAGAACAGCCCCGAACTTTTTAAACTGCTAAATGAGGCGGAAAAAAAGATTGTGTCAGTTGCCCGATTGATTGAAAGTAAGGCTAGGCCGGAAGCTATCGCCAACGCCATCAGGAATGTTAAAATGCTTTTGGCGACTATTGAGCAATATATCGCGACCGCCAATGCAGTCCGAGGAAATCCGTAAAAGTTTTTTGGAATTTTTCCGTACCAGGGGACACGCGGTTGTCCCTTCGTCATCTTTGGTGCCCGACGATCCGTCGGTGCTTTTGACTACCGCCGGAATGCAGCAATTCAAAAGGTATTTCACCGGTGAAATGGACGCGAAAAAGGATTACGGAAGCGCCAGCGTGGTTTCGGTGCAAAAATGCTTTCGCACTTCCGACATAGACGAGGTAGGGGATAAAACACACCTAACGTTTTTTGAAATGCTCGGCAATTTTTCCTTTGGCCTGTCCGGCCAGGGCGGAAAAAAAGAAGCTATTCAGTATGCCCACCAGTATTTAACCGAAATTTTAGGAATCAATCCCGAAAGAATCACGGTAACCGTTTTCGCGGGCGATAATCCGCCAGCTGGCGGAGTTCCGTATGACAGCGAGTCTTTTGATGTTTGGCATAAAGATATTGGCCTGGCCGCGGACAAAATCAGCAAACATGACCGCAAGGATAATTTTTGGGGGCCGACCGGCAATGAAGGCCCGTGCGGTCCCACCACCGAAATTTACGTGGACGGCGTTGAGGTCTGGAACTTGGTTTTCAATCAATATTACCAACAGAAGGACAAAACTTTGGAAAAATTGAAAACTTCGGGAGTGGATACTGGCATGGGTTTTGAGCGCCTGACGGCAATGCTGCAGGGCGTGGAGGATGTTTTTGCCACCGATTTGTTTGAGCCGCTGATTAAAAAAATAAACGAAACCGCGCCGCATCTTAAAGACCGCGAGGTGAGGATTATTGCGGACCACTTGCGCTCATCCGTATTTTTGGCGGCCGATGGCGTGCGGCCCTCAAATAAGGAGGCCGGATATATTTTACGCAGGCTGTTGCGCCGGGTTCTTGCTTATCAGGTTCTGTACGACATTCACGGCGATATTTTGGCGGACGCCGCAAAGATTGTTAAGGAAAAATTCGGCGCTTTCTATCCGGAGGTGGCCAATCCGGAAATTTTGGAAGTCTTGGAATCCGAGCGGGACAAGTTTCAAAGGGCAATCGCGCTTGGCATCAAAGAGCTTCCCAAGTATAAAACCCTTACTGCCAAAGACGCTTTTTATCTGTACGAAACTTTCGGTTTGCCGTGGGAATTGATTGCGGAATTGGCGCCGGCCGCCGCCAAAAATTTAGTTAGAAAAGATTTTGAAGAAGAATTTTCCAAGCATCAGGAAATTTCCCGGGCGGGAGTGGAGAAGAAATTCGGTGGCCACGGATTGCTTTTGGATACGGGCGAATTAAAAGCCAAAGACGAAAATGAGCTTAACAAAGTTGTGCGGCTCCATACCGCCACGCATCTTTTGCAAGCGGCGTTGCGCAAGGTCCTGGGCAATGAAGTCCAACAGCGCGGTTCGGACATTACCGCCGAGCGCACCCGTTTTGATTTCGCTTTTCCTCGCAAATTAACCGCCGAGGAAATCAAAAAAGCCGAAATTTTGGTTAACGAAATAATAGAAAAGGACCTGCCGGTGCAATTTAAGGAAATGCCCAAAGAAGAAGCCGCCAAGACCGGCGCACTGTATTTTTTCAAAGAAAAATATCCGGACAAAGTGAAGGTTTATTATGTCGGAAGATCGTTGGGCGACGCTTTTTCCAAGGAATTTTGCGGCGGTCCCCATGTTTCAAATACGCTTGTAATCGGCAAGTTTAAAATCGCAAAAGAAGAAGCGGTTGGCTCGGGTGTTCGCCGGATTCGCGCAACCGTTGGTGGGATTGAATAATCCCTGTTTTTGTTTTAGGCTATAGGCGTTCTTTAACAAGGGGGCGTTATGGCCCAAAAGAGGATTTTTCTTGCCGGAACTTGCCGTACGCCGGTTGGCGCGGCGCCGCGCGGAAACCTTAAAGATGTGCCCGCGGAAATTATGCTTTCTATGTGTTTTCGCAAAACGCTGGAACGAGCCGGCGTTAAGCCGGAAGCGATTGATGAAGTCATCGCCGGGAACATCGCCCAGTCTTCGGAAGCGCCCAATATTACCCGAGTAGCCGCCCTAATGGCCCAAATTCCCGAAGCCGTACCCGCATTTACGGTTCAGAGAAACTGCGGTTCCGGACTTCAGGCGGTTGTTTCTGCCGCGCAGATGATCAAGCTTGACGAGGCGAACGTGGTACTTGCCGGCGGCACCGAAAATATGTCCCGCATTCCATTCGTCTTGAAGAATATGCGGAATGGCACGCGCTACTTTCCGGGCCAGCCGATGAAGAATTTTGTTGATGCCCTGGACGAAGGGCTTACCGACCCGATCACACGCGAACTGATGGGAGTGACGGCTGAAAAGGTTGCCGAGAAGCATGGAGTCAGCCGTGCCGATCAGGATGAATTCGCGGCAGAGTCTCACAAGAAGGCTTTCCGAGCGATTCGTTCCGGAAAGTTCCGTTCGCAGATCGTTGCCCTTAACAACTCCAAGGAAACCATTTCTGAAGATGAGGGAATTGATCCAACGCGCACCAAGCAGGTTATGGCGCTGGCGCCGACCATTTTTAAGCCCGACGGCACGGTTACGCCGTACAACAGCTGTCCGCTTTCTGACGGCGCTTCGTCGCTTCTGGTGATGGACGAAAAGGCGGTCGCTCGTTACGGCGTGAAGCCGGAAGCCGAGGTATTGAGCTACGCTTTCGCGGGCCTTAACCCGTCGTATATGGGAATGGGGCCGGCCCTCGCGATTCCCAAGGCCATCAACAGAATTCTGGATTTTAAGAGGTATGCGGAGGATACGGTTATCAAAGATGTGATTGATATTTTTGAAATCAACGAAGCGTTCGCCGCGCAGGTGCTTGCCTGCCAGCGTCAACTGAAAGTTCCCTTTGAGAAGCTGAATCCTTGGGGAGGCGCCATCGCCCTTGGCCATCCGGTCGGGGCAACCGGCGCGATTCTGATTTGCAAGATTCTCGCCATCCTCAAGGATTTGAAGAAAGAGTATGGCGTCATCTCTATGTGCATCGGCGGCGGCCAGGGCGGCGCCTTGGTTCTTCGCAATATGCAATAATCTTTCGACAAGCTCAAGATAAAACAAAACGGCCCCCGAAATGCTTCGGGGGCCTCTTAATTTGTGCGTTTTCCATATGCTATAATAAAGTTGGTGATAGTCAAGTATTTAAAAACCTTACTATCGTTATTCCGTAATAAGGATGATAGGTTTTTAGTACTGGAAATGCTGGAAAGTGG
>LCOU01000006.1 GCA_001003205.1 Parcubacteria group bacterium GW2011_GWA2_47_8b
CTCTCCGCCTTCCAGAATTACGCCGGGAGTTCCGGGATTGCTGTGGCTGGGAAAGCCGTATGGCCAGCTGAAATTTTTGCAGATGTATTCCAAGCCCGCTAAATTTTGGGTCGCCTCCGGATAGTACTTGCCCAAAGTGCCTTCTATATATAAGTTGGCCTGCAAGGCAGGGAAGCCGTGGCCAGGGCCAAGCACAAACATCATTTCCGCCCGATGTTTTTTGATAAGGTAATTCAGATTCGCGTAAACAAAATTGATGCCCGGACAGGTTCCCCAATGGCCCAAAAGTCTGGGCTTGATATCATCGGCGGTCAGTTTTCTCTCCAAATCAAAATTATTCTGAAGATAAATCTGCGCGGCAGAAATATAATTGGCGGCGCGGACATATTTTTTAATCGCTTCCAGGTCGGTGCTCATACATTCAATTTTACTACATATAACCAATTCTGTTAAAATACGGCGGTGATTCGGTTAAAGATTTTTTTGATGCTTCTTATCTTGGGGTTATTGCCGGTTTCAGCGTTAGCCGGAGTTCCCGAATTTATTAATTACCAGGGACAGCTGCTGGACAGCGACGGTAATCCCCTTGGCGGCGGTGGCGCGCCTTTTTGCTTCCGTTTCTCAATCTACGACGACTTGGCTATTGGCTTGCCCGACAAGAAAATTTGGCCGGAGGGCGATCCCGTCGCGTCGGCGATAGAAGTTAAAAACGGTGTTTTTAATGCGGACATTCCGCTTGATATTGATTTAGGCGCGATTGACAGCCGGTTTTTATTTATGAATGTTGAAGTTGCCCATCAGGTTAATGAATCATGCGCTGGAGTGGTTATGGAAAATCTTGAGCCGAGGCAGCGTCTTGGTTCGTCTATTTTCGCGCTGAATGCCGGCGCCGTGAGCGGTTTTCCGGCGCTGCAGGTGGCTAGCGGTACCGCCATACCGGTTCTTACCGACGGGAATCTTATCCTGGGCGGAGATTATCCCAGCATCAGCGCCACCGGCACTAATCCGCTTACTCTTCAGGGCGGTAACGAGTCGGGAGTAATTATTGCAAAAGGAAACTTAACCGTTTCCGGAACGGCGACGGCGCGCGGACTGGAGGTGCTGGGAGGCGAAACTAAAATAGAAATTTCCAATAAATTTAGTCAGAAAGTTTGCCATTCCGGCGGCAATGAAAACGGGAGTCAATCAGTGGTTTTAGGCGGCTGCTTAGAAGAGGAGGGTGGAGGCGGGACGGATTTGAACAACCCGAATCTTTTAGAAAAGATAGTTGCCGCAGTCAAAGATTTTTTCCGGTCGCTTGGAATTTTAATAGAAAATGGCATTGCTACCGTTCGTGAATTGTTTGCCGAAAAAGTGACGGTCAAAAAATTGGAAATTTCGGAAAAAGCCCAATTTGTGGATCAGGCGACCGGCGAAATCTATTGCGTGTGGCTGGAGAATGGCGAATGGCAAAAGGTAAAATCGGAATGCGGCGAAATTTCCGTTTCGACAGAACCGGAGTTGGCAGAAGTTTTGGAAATAGCAAGCGGAACGCCGGAAGCAATTTTAGGTACGTCATCGCCAGAAGTGGCGGAGTTCACGGCAACATCTGCGCCGGCCGCCCCGCAGGACAACGGAATGAATCTCGCTCCAGAGGAGCAGGAACCCGAGCAAGAACCGGAAAACACACCCGAATCCGGCAATAAAGATTTGCAATGAAAATCAAAGCCCTCCTTCTTTCGCTAATGATGGTTTCGTCTACCGGCTTTATTAATCCAATCGGGTCGGAAGAACTGAAAAGCAACGGTTTTATTCTTCGCTCCGGCCTTTACCGTTTTTCCGTTTTTACGCCGCAGGCGGGCAGTTGGCGATGGTTTGGCGAGACGAAATCATTGGCTCCCGAGAATGTAGCCCCCTCCGATATTTCCGGCGAAAGCGCCATTAAACTGCGTTGGGTCGTTGAAGAGGTTGGCGGCGTGAGTGCCGCGAAATCAATTTTTAAACTCCAGTTTTCGGAACGGCCGGATTTTGTAGGCGGAGTGAGTGATGTGACCGAAGCGGAGTTATGCGGCCCCTCGTCGTTTTGGTGTTACGTTGATAAAATAAAACCCGTCAATCACAAACGGAATTTAGCAGTTGAGTACGAGTTTTTAATAAAGCCGGCTAGCGTCTCTCTGAACACCGTTTATTTTTTCCGATTATTTGACACAGAACGCAACCGGCCAATTGCGCTCGGTGATGGCGGCACTTTCCCAAGCATTACCTTAGGAAGCACGCTCGTTGCTTTTTCTCTTGACGGCTCACCCAGCATCTCTTTTGGTTCGCTGGACCCTTTTAAATCAAAAGAGGTTTCCCAGCGTTTAACTATTACTTCAAAAGGAGCAAATGGCTATCGGCTTTTCCTATTTCAGCGTCAAGGCCTTCTCGGCCGAAGCAGCGGAGCAGAAATCGCGCCGATAGCGGGCACCAACGAAGAACCCAAAAACTGGGCTTCCGCTTGCGCGGATGTGAGTCGGGGGTGCTATGGCTATCACTCCGGAGATAAAAGTTTGTCAGAAAATTCCGAGCGATTTGCCCGAAAAGATACCTATGCCAGATTGGAAGAAAAACCAAAAGAGATTGCCTTCAGCCCATTTCCGGTGGCGGAGGATAAAATAAACGTGATTTTCAAAGCAGAAATCGGCGACGAACAGCCAGCCGATACCTATGAAAGCAGCGTGGCCTACATTATAGTTCCAACCTTTTGACCATGAAGAAGGCTGTTCCGGTCATTATCATAATCGTCCTGTTTTTTGCCTCCTTTCTTCAATTAAAAGCCGGCTCTTTGATTGCCAAGCCGGTCATCATAGACAAAAAAGGAGAGCCAAGAATAACGCTGAAAGAAGTGGTTGTTTTGGAAAGCCAAGCCAATTATAAAATGAACATCTACGCCGTCGTTAATAACATTGACATTCTTGATGGCGACCGGGAATTTAAAATTTCTTCACAAGTAGACCTTTCTAAATCTCTTGCTAATTGGATAGAAATTTCCAGGGGAGTAATCCAGCTTCTTCCCGGGGAGGAAAAATCCGTTGACTTGGAAATTAAAATTGGACCAAAGGCGGAGGCTGGGATTTATCACGCCAAGATTTCTTTTTTTGAGGGATCAACCAGAGAAGAGGCGGAAGCCAGAAAACAAGGACCTTCCGTACTCGTCAATTTGGAAATTTCCGACAATTCGCAAGAAGGCGCCCGCTTGAAAAAATTTAGCGCGGAACGCCCAATATTTTTTAAAATGCCGGTTGCTTTTTCTTTCCGGCTGGAAAACGAAGAAAATAAACCCTTGCCTTTGGATGGCCGGGTTATGATTTATAATCGCCGAGGAGAGGAGGTGGCGGTTTTGCCCATCAATAAAGAAGGCGGGGTAGCAAGCTGGGAGGGACCAGAGCAAAAATTATTGCTGGCAAATTTGGGTGAAACCGGCGGCGGTTTTGGCAGATACAAGGCCATTTTGCGCCTTAGCTACGGGGCTAAAAGAACCTTAATTCAAGACACGGTATTTTTCTGGGTGATTCCCTGGCCGATCGCAGTGGTTTTTATTTTGATTTTGACGGCGTTAATTGGTAGCATAGTCTACGCGTTTTACAAATTGTACAACCAGCGATCTTATGACCAAATTGAATAAAGTGGCGGTGGCTTTTGTGGTTTTACTGGGTGTGATTTTTGTTGGAAACAGGGCATTGGGCAGTCCGGGGGCAATGTTTGCCATTACCCCCTCTGCATTTCAAATAAAACTTAACCCCGGCAGCGTTTGGTCCAGCGGTTTAAGCATTATCAATGAAGGGTTAGAGGACCTAACGGTTTACTTATCCGCAGTAAATTTAGACGGTGAATTAAAACCGGTTTTGGAAGAGCCACAGACGGTTTATGAACATTCCTTGGCTGGCTGGATCCAATTATCGGAAAAAACATTTATTGTTCCTGGGCGGCAAAGCATCACCGCCCCGTTTGTTTTAAAAATTCCCGAAATCGCTCAACCCGGAAAACATTTCGCGGCAATTCTTATCGGCCCTCAGCCCCTTTTTAGTATTGGCCAAAAAACCTTGAGTTCGGCGGGGTTTATTTCCGCTGTTTTCTCGGTGCAAATTCCGGGCGTGACATCTTCTGCGGGAAGAATAAAAGAATTTTTTTCGGATAAAGAAATTTATGGAGGATCGGGCGTAAATTTTTCTTTGACGTTTGAAAATCTTGGGAACGTCAACCTGAAGCCGTTTGGTGAAGTTGCCGTTCACGCTTCAAGCGGTGAATTGATAAACAAAATCCCGATAAGCATGGGCGATTACGACTCCGTTTTACCCGGCCGAACCCGGAATTGGAAATTTTCATGGGAGGGCAGCGATAAATTAAGCAGTTTGGGACGCTACCGGGCAATTGCCAGCCTATCTTTCGGATCGCCGCCCGAAACCACATCCAAAGAGATCTTTTTTTGGATTATCCCGCTCGCGCCGATTTTGTTAATCTTGGCGATTATGATTTTGCCGCCAATGCTAATTGTTTTTGCGGCGAAAACGATTAAGGCCTATGTAAATAAAATTATTGAAAGAGAGTTTAATCGGCCGCGGGAAATTCCTCTAAAGTACCGACCGGTATTTAAAGCGATCTGGAAGCCGTTCGCTCTCATAATTGTGTTGGCGTTTTTCGGTTTTGGAATTGGCGGCGCGGCTTACTTTACAAGAAATTCCGTCCCTAAAACGGCAACCCAAACTGCATCCTTAATTATTCAAAAATCTACATTTCCCAATTTGCTCCGCGAAATGTTTCCATTTTTTGACAGCGGCTTCCTTAGTTCGGTTTTTGAGGATGATTTTGTTGTGTTTAATTACAGTAACGATAACGGCTCCTGGCCAGTCTACGGGGTCAAGGTTAAGGATTCGCAATCCTTTCTGGCCATCGTTGGGCCGATTTTGGAAATGAATGCTTCCAAGTTTTATCCCCATTCAATCGGTTTCAGTAATTTTAAAGACGGTCGGTTAGGGAATTTCCGCACTCGCTACGCGGTTGGTTCTCTCGTTGGGGCGGCATTTAACTACGGCGTTTATAACAATGAATTAGTGATAGCGACTAGCTACGATGGTTTTAAAAAGGCCGTGGAAGAGGGTGTGGATAACTCAATAGACTTGACAGAAAATTAATATTATCATGAAAATATGGCAAAAATAACAAAAATTTTATCAATATTATTAACATTGGTCCTAGTTTTTGGGAATTCCGTCTTTGCGGCAAAGCTGAACTCCGTTTCCGACACTTTGAGCGATTCGGAGCCGGGCGTAAAAGCAAACCATACCTTAAAATTCACTACTAAAAGCAGTATTACTGCTAGCTCTACTATTGTTATTGATTTTGCCGATGGATTCCAAAGCACAAGCACTCCGGCTTTTGATGCAGCCGATGTATTAGATTATGACATCGCGACCTCTACCGGTGTCGCCGAGTTCACGATCAACGTGGCAGGTAAATGCCCCAACCCAACGCTTGACCAAGATACCGCCGAGTTTGAAATAACTTCCATTTCCAGCGCTAATGTTTTCACCTTCACTCACTGCAACGGCACTTTGGATGTGGCGGCAAATAGTGACATTACTGTTGAAATAGGAACAAATGCCGCCGCTGGCGGCACGGGAGACAGTCAATTGGCGAACCCAACTGCTGCCGGGTCTTATGTAATAACTATCACCGCTCCAGCTGCCGATTCTGCCGATACCCGGGTAGCTATCGTTCCTGATGTGACGGTTACGGCCAAAGTTAAGACAAACTTTACTTTCACCGTTAGCGGTGTCGCGTCCGGCTCAACAGCGGCTAACGGAGACTCCGGCACAACTGATGTCACGACTACTAGTACTTCCATTCCTTGGGATGAACTGGCTTCTGGTGTCGCAAAAAAAGCGAGACAAGACTTAGCCGTCAGCACAAACGCCAAGAACGGATTTTCAGTTACGATCTGGCAAGATCAGAATTTAACCAGCGGCGACGGATCAGATGTTGATAATTTCCAGCAGTCCGCTACCACCACCGAGGTTGTCTGGGCATCGCCTGCGGAAGACATTGATGACGAAACAACTTGGGGTCACCAAGGTATTACCAGTGAGGATACTACTCTCACCGCAGGAGACAATTATGGCACCGCTTTATACAGCGGCATTGGTAGCCAGGGCGCGCCAGTTGAAATTTTCTTCCACACAGGGCCAGCTAACGGTACTACTGCCAATAAAGGCGCCACCAAAGTGGGATTCAAAATAGAAGTTTCCGCTTTGCAAGAAGCAGCTGATGATTACACGCAAAGCTTAAATTACATTGCTACGCCGATTTTCTAAGGTTTATATTGCGATAGTCGTGACAATACTGGCAGGTTTTAACCTGCCAGTATTGTCGTTGGTTGAGGCTCAAGAAAAAGAGGGTGTTAGAATTCAGCCGGCGATTATAGAAGAACAAATCGGTCCCGGCGGGAGTTTTTCTTCTAAACTCCAAATAACCAATATCAGCGCCGAGCAAAAAACGTTTTATCTAGTAAAACGGGATATCAAAACGCTTTCGCCGCAAGGATCACCGATTTTTGCCGCCGAAGGAGAAAAAGCCGATTTTGAGATAAGTCCCTGGATTCAATTTGAAAACAAACCACTAATTCTCGGTCCGGGTGAAACTCGGGAAATTTCTTTTACCATTGTCGTGCCGCCCGATGCCGCCCCCGGAGGCCATTTTGGCGGTATTTTTGCGGCGCTTGCTACCGAGCAGCCAAAGACAACCGGAATTAGCATCGGTTACCAAGTAGGAACGATCATCAATCTTAGAGTGTCTGGAGAGGTAATTGAGGAAGCGCAATTAAGCGAGTTTCGCAGTGAAAGATTAATTTATGGAAAACCGAAGGTGGTTTTTCTGGCGAAAGTGGAAAATTTCGGCAATGTTTTGGTGCGTCCTCACGGAATTTTGGAAATCTTTGATTTCCTCGGCAAGAAAGAAGCGGAAATTAGCGTGAATACTGAAGGAGCGGCCGTATTTCCAAAAACCGACCGAGAATACAAGGTTTCGTGGGAATCAGACAAGTTTCTAATTGGGCCATATAAGGCCGCGGTCAGTTTGGTTTATGGCCAAGATGGCCAGCAAACTGTTTATGACACTGCTTCATTCTGGATTTTACCCCTGCAAACCTTACTACTGATTGCCGGCGCTTTAATAATTAGCATTTTCGGCGCCGTTTTTCTGATCCGATTTTTTGTTAGAAAGAAATTGCGTCAAATTCTTAAACATGATGGGGCGGTTCCCGTCGTGCGCAGGCACAAAGCCGCCACTTTCCTGCCGCTTTTCGTCTTGATTACCGTTTTGACGCTAGTATTACTGCTGTTAGCAATTTTATTTCTGCTGTTTGCTTAGATGACGGTTCGCAGGGTTTTCTTAATTCTTTTCTTGTTGGTTCTAATCTCAAGAGCTGGTTTAGCCGTGGAGATTGAAACAAGCGTGCCCCCGAATTCCGCAAATAATTTAAACCAGCGTCTGCAGGAAAAAGAAGGACAACTTTTAGAAAGAGAGAGAAACCTGAAATATATCTGGGTTGGAGGGGGATTTTTATTAGCGCTGGTTATTTTGAATTATTATTTGGATTATAGACGTCGAAAAAGGGATCAAAATGGCTGTTAAGTTGTTTTTGATAGCCGCTGCCGCCACTCTTAGATTGGTAAGCGACACCCTTTCAACGTCAATTCCCTCAACAGCCGCCAATCACACGATCAAATTCACCACCGTTGGAGAAATTCCAGCTTCGGGAAAGATTGTCATTACGCCGGAGGCCGGAGATTTCAATATTCCCGCCGGTTTGGATTTTACCGATTTGGATCTTTTGATTAACGATGTCCAGAAGCCGCTAGCCGCTTCGGCGGGCTCCGGTTCAGGAAGCAACATCGGTTCGACGATTCTCTCGGGACTAACAGGGGAAATCGCTTTCACGCTTAATGACGCGGACGGCATTTCGGCCGGCGATTTGATAGAAATTCGTATTGGCACCAACGCAACGTTTGGCACAACTGGGGATTGGCAAATTACAAATCCCCCCGTTGTCGGATCTTATAAAATAACTATTGCCACTAAAACCAGTTCTGGGACGGTTATAGACCAACAAGATGCTATGGTTGCCATTGTTGAGTCGGTGGCAGTTTCTGCGCAAAAAGAAGCTCCTGCTCCAGTCCCTGTTCCGGCGCCCACCCCAACTCCTTCGCCAGGCCCCTCCGGAGGCGGAGGGCCGATAGCTATTCCGGAACTCCCAGCAATGTATACCGGATTGACTGGAACCGTGACGGTATCGCCAAGTCTGGGGGCGCTGGTCATCCACCAAAATCCTGACGGCAGCTCGCTGCTTCTTGGAGTGCCTCGAGATTTTTGGCTTCGGCCAGTAACTTTTTTTATTAACGTCATTTCTCCCAAAACATTAACTGCATTTCCACCGCCAAGGGGGTTAAGTTTTCTGGAAAATCACGTTTATAGTGTTTTGGCCACCGATAGTGAAGGGGATAATCTGCAGGTATTTTTCAAGCCGCTGGCAATGAAAGTGCGATATACGCCATTTCAAGCTAAATTAATCAGTCCCGCATCCATGAAAATCTATCTGGCTGTTTCGGGTAGTAATGCTTGGCAAGCAGTGCCGGGTTCCAAAGTTGAACTTGGCAGCAATGAAGTGGTTGCCCCGGTCAGCCGTCTGGGGCTTTTTGCTGTTTTGGGTTCGTCAACTCAATTAACAGTTCCGTCAGCCGTCGATTTTAGTTTGGATGGGCGAGTTGATTTAGTAGACTTTAGTGTCCTGCTTTTTAACTGGGGAAGGCCGGTCAATAATTTAGCAACAGATATCAACAAAGATGGATTGGTCGATCTTGTTGATTTTAGTATTTTCCTATTCTGGTGGACTGGCTGATTGTGGGGCATAATAATTTTATGGCCAAGTTTTTCCTGTTCCTAATTTTGTTTTTGATCCCGCTAAGCGTTTTTGCTGCCGGCGCGACTTTAAGCATCCTGCCCGCCACCGGCGAATTTACTGTTGGCCAGACCGTTAAAACAACGATCTTTGTTCATTCCGGTGGCAACGCAATAAACGCAGCCGAAGCCACCCTCAATTTTCCAAGCGACCTTTTGCGAGTTGCCTCAATCTCAAAAGCCAATTCTATTTTCTCGCTATGGGCAGTTGAGCCATCTTTTGATAATGCCAAGGGAACTATTTCTTTTGCCGGAGGTACCACAAAGCCCTTTATTGGCTCTAGCGGTGAAGCGCTTTCCGTTGTTTTCCATGTAAAAAAGTCCGGTTTGGCTAGTCTTGCTTTGAACGGTGCCAGGACGCTCTTGGCCGACGGCCTGGGAACCGACGTGTTCGGCAGTTCGCAGGGCGCTAGCTGGAAATTAATGGCCGCAGCGCCGCAACCGGTAATTCCGGCCACAGGCTTGCCGTTAGCGCCCACAATTTGGTCCTCCACGCACCCCGACGAAAATAAGTGGTATAGCAATAAAAATCCCAAATTTTCCTGGATGTTATCTCCCGATGTTGATGCGGTGAAACTTTTGTATGACCAATTTTCTGATTCGCAACCAACATTGCTTTATTCCCCGCCAATCTCTGAACGGGAGTTGGGAGGAGTTCAGGATGGTATTTGGTATTTCCATATCCAATTCCGTAACGGCAAAGGGTGGGGAGAGACGGCACATTTCCGAGTTCAGATTGATACGGAACCGCCCGAACCGTTCGTAATTCAATTTTTAGATGGCAAAAAAACCATAAAGGCGCGGCCGAGGATTAATTTTGCAACCACTGACGGGCTTTCTGGCATTGACCGCTATGAAATGAAGATTGACAGTGGCGAATGGCAAGAGGCGTCTTATATTTTACCGGCTCAAGAGCCGGGTGAACACTTGGTAGTTCTCCGAGCTTTCGACCGCGCAGGTAACATGACCGAAGCGCAGGATAGCTTCACCGTAGTAAGGGCCGATCTGCTTTACATCTTTATTCGAGTTGCCGCTGGACTAGCCATAGTCCTTGCGTTTTACCTAATATATTTCGTTGTCCGGTTCAAGAGGAAAACCAGAAACAAAATCCAATTAGCGGAAAAACAGCTCCACAAAACGTTTGATTACCTGCGCAACGCAATTGAAGAGCGTGTAAGGGACAAAGAAGCTTTGCGGCAATACAAAGATGAGCTTGATTCCGCCGAAAAAGCTTTGCAAAAAATGATTCAGCGAATCACCGACCATTCTTAGCTTTATTTCCGCGGACTTGCGTTATTTTTAGGCTTGTGGTAATATACGGTCAGTTTATAGGGACGAGGAGGCTTTTGTGGAAGCGTTCCGGACAACGACGGCGGCCATTCTGTTTCTTGTCGGGTTGCTTGGTCTTGTTTTCGCGGTTGTCAGCTTCTTTCTGGAAGACTCCATCGATGTCGCGATAATCATCACGCTTTTCGCGTCGGTGGCGTTTGGTCTAAGTCGCGCCATCTGCAAGGGCTACGCCCGGCAGCGGGACTAGAACTTGCCCCGCGGATTAATCCGCGGGTTTTTTTATCCCACACATAAGTTTTATGTGTGGGATTTATTTTCGTCCAAAACTAAAAAAACCGCTCCGAAGTACATTGGAGCGGTTTTTTTAG
>LCOU01000007.1 GCA_001003205.1 Parcubacteria group bacterium GW2011_GWA2_47_8b
GCAGTGCGGATCTTGGCTCCGGCAATCAAGGAACGGATGTCTTGGCAAAACTGCCGTACGCGTTTGTAAGCGGCGTTTCGTCTACCGCCAGCAAACCCGACATTTTTTCATTCAATGTAAGCAGCCCCAGCTCTCCAACGCTGGCCGACTCACTGAATATTGGTGCCGGCGGCATTAATTCAATTTACATAAAAGGAAACTATTTGTACGCCGCGTCAGCCAATGACTCAAAAGAATTGATAATTTTTGATATTAGCGATCCGAATAATATGGTGGAGGCGGGCTCATTAAGTTTAAGCGGTTCAACGGACGCAATGTCCGTAATTGTTTTTGAAAATACCGCGGCAGTGGGACGATTAAGCGCCGCTTCGTCCGAAATAGCGTTTATAAACGTTAGCGATCCGGCCAATCCAATCCTTATTAGGGGCGATTCATCAAATGACGGCGACGTTCGAGATTTCGCTATTTCCGGCAACATACTGTACGTCATCAGCCAGGAGTCTGATGAGGATGTCTGGCTTTATGATATAACCGACACTCTTAATCCAATTAGGATTGGTTATCACGACATTGAGGGCACAACGGAGGATTTAAGCGTATTTGTGCAATATAGAGGGGGCGCAAATTTGCTGGTCGGTAACATGGAGGGCGAATTAGTGGCCCTCGGAGCTACAAGCACGGTAATTGTGAACACGAACAATCTTGATAGTATGGCCGAATACGCATCGCTGAATTATCCTCAAGTGGCTACGGGAATAGATTTTGCCGACAACAAAGTTTTTATGTCGGTACGCAGCAATGACTCACTTAGAATCATCACCTCGCAATAACGGCTTCACTCTTATTGAAACCTTGATTTACGTGGCAATTGCCAGCGCCATGCTGTCTTTTGCGCTAGCGACTACCTATCAGTTGATTAACGCAAGCGATCGCGGCGAAAATCAAAAAGAGGTGGTGGAAAATCAAAAATTGCTTGAGCAAAAAATCTATTGGGCACTTCAAAATGTTTCAACGATTAATTCGCCGGCAGTGGGCGCCACCACAACAAGCTTATCGGTGGATAAAATTGGTTTTGCCAATAATCCCGTGGTTATTTATACGGACAACGAAGTTGTGAAATTGAAACAAGGTTCCGGCGCGGCCCTGCCGATTACCAACGATGCCTATACGGCAGTGCGAAATCTGACTTTTCACCAATTTGATTTTTCCGGTCATCCGGCTATCAAGGCAAACGCCACAATTTTTAACGCTTTTGCCTCAACCTCTTTGAGCAGCGATGCTATTATATTTATAAAATAATGAATAAAGGTTTTGTCGTCATAACTTCGGCAATGCTCTTGGCGCTTCTCATGATGATCGTGGCCATATCGCTAGGTTCTGCGAATCTTTTTACCCGTTTCAATGTGGTGGACTTTAACAATAAGCAAATTAGTTTTCTGACGGCGCGCTCCTGCTTGGATTGGGCGCTGTTGAAACTTGCCGACAACGGCAATTACAGCGGCGGTGAAAGCATCTCCGTTTCCAACTATCAATGTACGATTAATCCGGTAGAAACCTCTGGTTCTAACAAAATTATAAAGACTCGCGCGCAAATAGACGGCGCCACTACCAACCTCAAGCTAACAATTGTCGCCACGGATTTTTCCACAGTCTCATTAGAGGAATTGAAAAACTTCTGATAAGGTTAGTAGTATGAAAAGATTGCGCGGCTTTACCTTAGTTGAGTTGATGATTGTGTCGGCGATTGCTGTAATTCTGACCGCCGCGATCATTCTTACTATCAATCCGGTAAGGCAGCTGTCCAACGCCAGAAACACACAGCGCCGTTCTGATGTAAATGTCATTTTGAATGGCATCGGCCAACGCCTGGCCGACAATCGCGCTTCTTGGCCAACCGATTCCGATTGCGCCGCCCTGCCTACCGCCGCCACTACCACAATGGGCACCAGTATCGGGCAGTATGATATTTATGACTGCCTAGTGCCTTTTTACCTTTCCAACCTGCCGCGTGACCCATCCGCAGGTTCCTTCACCGACAAAACTAACTATAATTTGAATTATCGCGTTATTAAGGATGCCAATGGTCGCACCGTTGTGGACGCGCCCTCGGCAGAACTTGGCGAAACTATTTCCGCCACCCGTTAATTCGGCAAAAACAAGCCGTATTTAAGTATTACAAAAATTGCTTTAAAGCCATCCGTCCAGCGGATTTTTTTGCCTTCCTTATAATCGCGGCCGTAATAGGAAATACCCACCTCGTAAAATCGCCACCCCTTATTGGCAAGTTTAATGGTAATCTCCGGCTCAATACCGAATTGCTTTTCTTTAAGAAAAATTGAATGGATAGCCTCCTTTTTAAATGCCTTAAACCCCGTTTCCATGTCCGTTAGGTTCAAATTGGCGACCACGTTGCACAAAAATGTTAAAAATCTATTGCCGATATAATGCCAGAAAAACAGTACGCGATGGGGGTCGGAGCCGACAAACCGCGATCCGTAAACAACATCGGCATATCCTTGCGTAATCGGAGCAATCAAACGCTCGTATTCCGACGGATCGTATTCCAAATCGGCATCCTGAATTAAAACCACATCTTGAGTAGCCGCCTTGATGCCAGTCCGGAGAGCGGCGCCTTTGCCAAAGTTATGTTCGTGCTTGAAGACTTTGACGTTTGACGCCTTATACCTATCCAAGAATTCTCGGGTGCCGTCAGTGGAGCCGTCGTCAACAATAATAATTTCCGCCGGCTTGTTTTTTTGCACGCGCTCTAAAACCACCGGCAAAGTCTTTGCCTCGTTATACACTGGTATAATCACCGATATCTTCATTACATTATTCTAAACACCGTTTGCGCATTATTGTCAAAAACTTTTTGATAACCGACAAAAGATTGCAAATATTGCAAAAGTTTGGGATTGCGCAGTTTTTCCACAACTATATATGACGCCCTGAAGTCATTTTTAAGAACTTTATACGTGTCTTCCGTCTGTTCCGCGGTACAACGAATCATGCCGCAGGTAAAAGCCGTGCCTGCGTCAATTGCTAAAAAGTGAGTTTTCCAATATAGCTCTGGTTTAAAACTGTATTCAAAAATCGGGTCCATGCCGTTGATGTAATAATTGCTGTTATTCCAAAAAAATAAATCGGCGAATCTGTCCCAGTGAATGTTAAAAACAACATCTCCAGGCCGCGAATTTTCTTTAAGCCATAACGCCGCGTCCTTGAAATGGTCTATGGGAAAAGTGTTCGCGAGATAAGTATCAAACCTATAAACGGTCTTTATTGGCGCGTAAATTACCAGCACCAACGCCAAAAGCGCCACAATACTGCGGAGTTTTATTCTCGCGGCGACAGCTCGGTAACGTTCAAACAATAAAGCCATAAAAATAACCACAAACCCCACAAAGACTTCATTGGAGCGGCGCGCCACCGCGAACGTGAGAAAAAAGAAAATGACCGCTAATATCAGACTCGCCCAAACGCTACTCTGTTGACGCTCTTTTTTCCGAATCATCCAAATTAAAAATATAATCGCCATCGCCAGCGCAATAGTTATCGGCACCAATTGGTCCACGAAGTTTTCCCAAGAGAAGGGGATAAGTTCGCGGCCAAAGCGGAGCGGCAATTTTTTTTCAAACAGAAGTTGGACCACCTGGATGTAGGCAAGCTTGGCCGCCCCAAAGGGATTCGGGCGCAGCAATAGTCCGCCTATGAGTCCGGAGGCCATCGCGACCGGCCCTTGCCAATAAATCTTTTTTTTCTGCAAAATCTGCACCGCGGCGGTAACCGCCCAGACAAGAATGGGAAGCCAGCTCAAGGATAAATGTGTCCATGAAAAGAAAAATCCGGCTAAAAATAATATGATTTTTGAAAAACGGCTTGATTCCGTATTTAAATAGGTAAATATCAGTAGTGCTAACCCAAGCGATAAAGGGTGCGGGCGAAACATTGCGAATCTGTACAAAACATCGGCAGTGGCGAACAAAAAAACCAAAACCCACATTGCCGGCCACTTAATTTTCAACCTTCTGAAGGCCGCGAAAACCAGCAAACCGGAAATAACCGTCACTAAAACGCCGCCAACTTTTATTCCAGTACCCAAGTCACTGAACCAAGAAAGGGGCAGTGTTAAAATATGAAAACCGTACCAAAGATCGGCGGCGTAGGTGCTGATAACCGAATATTGCGTCCACGGAAAGGCGCCGCTAAATATACCCTCGGTTCGGTACAGAAAAGAATGTTTTATGTGATATAGACTGTCGGTATCAAAAGCGTTCGAAGTGGAAAATTGCAAAATTACCGCCAAACCGACGAGGCCGAGGAGCAAAAATGCCCAGTTGAATCGCTTTATCATTATCGTTTTATTAAATATACCACGTCCTTGTCGGTCTCAAATTTTTTCTCGTAATGGGGGTCTGACGAAAGATAATAATCAACCGCCGGATTCCGCGCTTTTTCCAAAACCACATAACGGGCGTTAAAATCGCGCGTCAACACCCCATAAGTATCTTCAAGCATCTCTACCGTGCACGCTTCGGCGCCGCAAGTTTTTTTAGTAACTTCGTCGACCGAAAGATAATGAAATTTCCAATACAGGCTGGGGTTATAGGCATACTGGAACATCGGGTCCATGCCGCCGATGTAATAGTTTTTTTGGTTATGGAAAAACAGCATGGCAAAATCGCTCCAACGGACATTGAACACGATATCACCGGGCGCGGAATTTTTTTCCAGCCAACCGCTAACCTCCCGGTAGAGCTCCGGTTTGACGGCCCTGTTATTTAAGCTGTTGGCGGTTTTGAGGCCGCTGTAAAAAACTAGGAACACAAAAACCGTTCCTAAAATGAGCTTGGCGTTGTCTATGCCCTTGGCGCGCAAAAAGTTGGAAAAAATAAGGGCTATAAAAATTATTCCGAATAAAACCCAAAAATCGTGGGCGCGGCGCGCAACCACCATAGTCAATAAAAAGAAGAGGGGCGTCAAAATTCCGCTAGCAAGAATCAAAGTCTTTGTTTTGGGGTCTTTCAGCTCCGGGTAGCGGCGCCGAAACCAGGCTATGAAAATCCAGGAAGCGGAAAGCCACAATAACAAAAACAGTAAAAAGTTGCTGAATAACGTTACCGAATCCAACGGGTACAATTCGGTTCCAAAAAGCAGCGGCAGGCCGCTTTGTTTATCAAAAATTAACTTGGCGACTTGGATATAGGCAAGTTTTAGCGCGCCGATTGGGTTGGGGCGCAATAACCATCCGGCCACAGTGCCCAACGCGACAAACGCAATACCTTTCCAGGCAATTCTTTTCTCGTTCCACCACTGGACGGCGACAACCGTTACCGCCAGAAGCGGCGAAATCCACGCCAAACTCAAGTGAAACCAGGAAATGCCGAAGCTCGCCAGAAATATTCCCAAATAACTTCCGCTCGCCAGAAAATAAAACAGCAGCGCGCTTAAACTAAGCGAGACCAGGTGCGGACGCATCATTAGCGACCTGAATAAAATGTTGGGCGCCGAAAAAATGGCAAGCAATGGCCAGAAGATTGCCATTTTTACGCCACTGCGCTTTAAAATCCAATACAACGAGAATAGAAAACCGGCAGTTAGGAGGACGCCGGCGATTTTGATGCCCAAAACTAAACTTCCAAACGTGAACGGAATCAAAAGAATGTGAAAACCGTACCAAAGATCGGCCGCCAGCGTCCGTATCACCGAAAATTGCGTCCAAGGAAAGTCGGTCTGCAATATCCCGCCCGTGCGGTAAAGCCAAGCGTGCCGAATATGATAAAAACTGTCAGGGTCGGGGATATTAGGAGAAGAAAATTGCAAAACCGCCGCCAACGTCAAGAAAAAAAGAATAATAAGCGCCGCGGAGTGTTTTTTAAAAAAACTTGTCATTGGCAATAAGTTCCGGGACAGGGGATCGAACCCCGATTTCCTGCTCCAAAGGCAGGCGTCCTACCATTAGACGATCCCGGAATGATACTGACTTTAGCTTATTTTCAAAACTTCGTAAAGTTGATGTCCTGCGCGGCGGTTTCAATTCCTTTCAGAAGAGTTCGTGAGGGGTATGAAATAAAAAAGCCGCTCTATACTAGGCGGCTGTCACACAACGAGAACTTAGTTATTACAAATCAACTCCGCATCCACACCCTGGACACTTAATATAGAAAGTGGTCGAGCAGGAACCATAACCTCTTGCATTACAGTCACAGCCTGGCTGATGCCCCTCTTCTTTTATTCTTTTACCATCTTTGGCTTCCAACTCAAATTCGCAATCGCAGCTCGGGCACTTCAAAACTCGCCCAACCCACCCAGACCGTTTCTTAATCTTCATCGCGCATTCTCCTAAAATAGTCGCCAATGAGCCAGTCGCATATTAACACTCTATAGCCAAAACCGCAAATGGCCAGGCGATAAGACATAACCCTCCCTCAAAGACATTCTTTGGGGGAGGGGGGCGGCAGTCCCTACTTCAAATTTTCAATGATTGCGATTTCCAAAGGAATAGTCGCGAACGGGCTATAACGCATTTCGCTGTAGGCGCGGATGAGCGATTTCAGAAGCGCCAGGTGTTTGTCCGGCTGGATGATGGCGGAATGCTTTTTGATTTGTTCCAGCTCGCGGCCGGTCAGTTCCCGTTTAAAAATCGCTTCCAGCCGCGGGTCAAATTTCAAACTTACAACGCGGCGGAGGTAATGAATCAGCTCGCGGTTCAAATCCACTACGTTGTATCCGCCGTCATTTATTTTAGAAACATATTCCAAAGCCTCGGGGAGCCGGCCTTCCAGAATGTGCCCGGCCAAAGTAGCTGTCCTGGCGTAACCAATTTGGCCGACGGTCTTTTCCACTGTCTCCGCCGTCACTCGGGCATCAAGAGCGGCCAGCTGGCCCAGCAAAGATTCCGCGTCGCGCAGACTTCCTTCGGCGCTGGCCGCGATTAATTCCAAGGCGTCGTCATCCATTTTAAATTTTTCTTCCGCGGAAATTTTCCTTAGCTTTTCAATGATTTGGTCAACAGCAAGTTTGTGAAAATGAAAACGCTGGCAACGCGAGGTAATGGTCGGAGGCACTTTTTCGGATTCGGTAGTGGCGAGGATTAAAATGGCGTGCGCCGGCGGCTCTTCCAATGTTTTTAAAAGCGCCGGGAAAGCTTCGCGCGTCAACATATGAACTTCGTCAATAATAAAAACTTTATAATCGTAGGATGAAGGAACGAGTCGTATGCCCTCTTTGAGATTGCGAATCTCGTCAATGCCGCGATTGGAAGCGGCATCAATTTCCACCACGTCCAAAGCTCTGCCGGCGTCTATTTCTTCGCAATGCGCGCAGTGATTGCAAGGCTCCCCAAGTAGGCCAAATTTTTTATCGGTTTTGCGCGTCTGACAGTTGGCCACCTTGGCAACCAACCGGGCGGTGGTGGTTTTACCGGTTCCGCGCGGTCCATAAAACAAATAGGCGTGGGAGATTTTATTTTGCCGCGCCGCATTTTTCAAAACATCAACAATTTCTTGCTGACCCAAACACTCTTCAAAATTTTTGGGGCGATATTTGCGATAGAGTGCCAACGACATCAATACTGATTTTAGCACGAAACTCCCAAGCTTACACTTGAAGTATCCAACTTTGACGCGTCAAAGCGTCGTTGGATGTATTCCATTATCCAGCCATGGCTGGATAATGGAATAAAAAAACCCCGCACTTAAGTGCGGGGTAGGGCATGAACATCGCGATTCACTCGGGTTTTCTGGTAGTGGATGTATTCAACGTGGCTGCCGAAAACGGGGGACTTCCGATGATAGCCGTAAGTTTTGTCGCGGGGAAGAAGGAATTTCCAACTCACCCAGTCAACGGCCAGAATATCGCTGTCTCGCGGGAGAAAATCCCCGACGGGATTTTTACCGTCAAAGATTATCACGACCTGGTTCGGGCTTTTTTGCACTACCAGGCAGGGATTTGGCGCGATTTCCGCGCGCACTCCGGCCTCCTCAAAAAGTTCGCGATTCGCCGCGTCAAAGGGCATCTCCCCATAACGGACGCCGCCTCCGGGTAAACCCCATCCCTGGCGTTTCTTTCCGCCGTTGGGGAGTGTTTCCGCTTTGTTGAGTACCAGCAAGACACGCTCGCCTGCGGCATTAAACAGCCTCACAAAGACTGTCGTGCCCATACAGAGCCTTTCAATGTTCAAGTGTTGAATATACTAGCAAATCATTTTAAAATAGTCAATGTGACGAAGTTGGCCCGCTTAGTTATAGGTATCGGTGTTGTGCTTGGTGGCGTCGGGCTTTTTTTATTTGCACAAAAATCCCACATTATTGACGTCAGCGGAACGGGGCCAAATACCGCCGCTGTTTCAGAGCCGGTTAAAAAGTTGGTTGATGAAGACATTGAACCGCAAAAGCCGCTCCTGAACGCGCCGACAATCATCAAAGCAATTTATTCCACCAATTGGTCCGCCAGTAATGAAAAAAAGCTCCAATACTTTATCAATCTTATTAAACAAACGGAGCTCAATGCCATCGTTATTGATGTAAAAGATTTTTCGGGATACGTAGCATATAACACCAACCTGGAACTTCCAAAAAAGTACAACGCCATTGAGTTGCGCATACCAAAACTCAACAAGCTGATTAAACGCCTCCACGACGAGGGAATCTACGTAATAGCCAGAATTTCCGTCTTTCAGGATCAGATGCTGGCCCAGGCGCGGCCCGACCTGGCCCTTTACAGCTCAACAACCAGCGCGATGTGGCACGATAACAAAGGACTGTCCTGGATGGACACCGCCGCACCGGAGGTTTGGGATTACAATGCCTCTATCGCCCAGGAAATTTTAGAGAGGGGAATGGACGAAGTTAATTTTGATTATATCCGCTTCGCTTCCGACGGAAATCTTAATGACATCCGCCATCCTTTTTGGGATGAAAAAACTTTGAAAATTTCCGTTGTTCGCGATTTTTTCAAATACTTGCGTGGGCGCCTTCCTGACGCCGTAATCTCCGCCGATCTTTTCGGCCTATCAACCGTCAGCACCGACGGACTGGGAATCGGCCAGCACCTGGAATACGCGCTGCCCTATTTTGATGCTATTGCCCCGATGCTGTATCCTTCGCACTATTTCAAAGACTTTATTGGATTCACTAACCCCGCGGATTATCCTTATGAGGTGGTTAAATATTCAATGGATCGAGCGGTTGTCCGTGCTTTAGATTTGAAATTTACCGCCTCTACCACCCCGATGAACGCCCGATTTCGCCCCTGGCTGCAAGATTTTGATTTAGGCGCCGATTATGACGCGGCAAAAGTTACCGCCCAAATTAAGGCTGTTAATGACGCCACCGCGGCCACGCCAGAATTATTCGGGGGCTGGATGCTTTGGAACCCATCCAATATATACACAAAAGAAGCGCTGTTAACAGAATGACCAAATATGAAGTAAATATCAGTCAGTTTACCGGCCCGCTAGGCAAACTCCTGGAACTGATAGAGGCGCAACATCTGGAAATTACGCAGATTAGTTTGGCCGAGGTGACGGCCGATTTCTTGCGCTATGTAAAAAATATCGGAGAGAAAGTGGAGCCGGGCACGCTGGCCGATTTTTTGGTGGTGGCGGCCAAGCTTGTTTTGATAAAATCCAAAGTTCTCCTGCCGATACTGGAGTTAACAAAGGAAGAAGAGGAGGAAATCCACGACTTGGAGGGGCGGCTAAAAATTTACCAGGAATTTAAACTTGCCGGAGAACACCTGCGCACGCTTTGGGACAAAAATAAGCCCGCCCATAGTCGTCCGCTATTTTTGAATTTGGGAGAGGGCGCGGTTTTTTACCCGCCGCTGGGACTTAAAGCGGAAACTCTGGCCCAGGCGATTCAAAATCTGGCCGCGGCCCTGCAGGCGTTGATACCGGAACAGCAGACCGTAAAAAAATCGGTTGTTACTATTGAACAAAAGATAGAAGAGTTGTTAAATAGATTCAAAGAAGCCAGCCGGCAAAGCTTCGTGGGCCTGACTAAAGAAAAGACCCGCGGCGAAGTGATAATTCTCTTCCTTGCGATTTTGCATTTGGTCAAAGATAAATTGATTCAAGCGGAGCAGGGAGCCCGGTTTAGCGACATAACGGTTCAAAAAATATCATGAATTCTCTTTTACCAAAACTTGAAGCGCTGCTTTTCATCTACGGCGAACCGATGGATTTCAAAAAAATCTCCAAGACCCTGAAAGTCAGCGAAGAGGAGGCGGCCGCGACCGCCAAAGAACTCGCCGAAAATTTAAAATCGGAAGATCGCGGCCTTTTTATTGTTTTTGACGGCAACAAAGTCCAACTCACAACCAAGCCGGATTTTTCCGCGCTTTTAGAAACCGTTATAAAGGAAGAATTACACGAAAGTCTCACGCCGGCGGCTTTGGAAACGCTGTCCATCGTTACCTATGCCGGCCCGATGACGCGCGCGGAGCTTGAATACATCCGCGGCGTAAATTCCAGTTTTACCATGCGTAATCTTTTAATCCGCGGTTTGATTGAGCGCTATCCCGATCCGAAACGCACCAATGTTTTTATTTACAAACCAAGTTTTGACCTGCTGAAACACATCGGGATTTCCAAGGTGGAAGATTTACCGGAATACGAAAAATTCCAAGCCTTAATCGCAAAACTGCGAAACCCCGATGAACAACCGAAATAGCATTATTTTTGCCGGCGCAGTATTGGCGGCGGTTCTTTTAGGCAATATAACGCGCGAAAGCTCGCCAGAAGTAACTCTTGAAACCAAGACCGAAAACACAAGCCTGGTGGCAAACATTAAAACCGTTTCTTACGCGGACACGCCTTTCTTACCGTCAGAATTAACCGCCCAATCGGCGCTGGTAAGGGACCTGTCGGCGCAAAAGCCCGTATGGACATTGAACCCGGAGCAAATGTGGCCAACGGCTTCTCTCGCCAAATTGGTTACAGCCGTAGT
>LCOU01000008.1 GCA_001003205.1 Parcubacteria group bacterium GW2011_GWA2_47_8b
CAATGCCGTTTTGAAAAACTTGCCGGAATTGGATGATTTTGTTCCGGAAAATATTTTACAGCGGAACGAACTTCCCAATTTAGTAACCGCTTTGAAGAACATTCATTTTCCCAAGGATTTGCCCCAGGCGGAAAAAGCTCGTCAGCGTTTCGCTTTTCAAGATTTGTTTTTGCTTCAGTTGGTGAATTTGAAAAACCGGCTTCGCCTGGCGTCGGAGAAAGCGCCGCCGCTCAAAGTGAACGATCAATTAGTGGCCGCGATGACCGCGAAGTTGCCATTCGTCTTAACGGAAGCGCAAAAGCGTAGTCTTGGTGAAATCTTCAGCGATTTGCAAAAAAGCCAGCCGATGAATCGTTTGCTTCAAGGGGATGTGGGTTCGGGGAAGACGGTAGTGGCGGCTTTGGCCGCGCTGGTCGCCGCGGACAATGACAAACAGACCGCCTTTATGGCGCCGACCGAGGTTCTGGCGCGCCAGCATTACAGGACCCTCTCCAAAATTTTCTCCGCCGGAGGCGCCTTGCCTACCGGCAGGCAGGGATCCTCCTTCGGAGGAAAAAATTTAGGCATAGGCATTTTAACCGGTAGCGAGGCCCGCTCGTTTTATGGAGACAACCTGGAGGCGAAGGTTAGCCGCGCGCAGTTTCTCAAAAATGTCGCGGAAGGGAAAATAAAAATTGTTTTGGGAACGCACGCGCTTATTTCTGATAAGCGTGCCGGTAAATCAGCGGTCAAACGGCCGATTGAATTCCAGGATTTGGCTCTGGCAATCGTGGATGAACAGCATCGTTTTGGCGTGGAACAGAGGGCGGCGTTGGTAAAACAGGAGCGTGAGCCCGGCGCGGAAACCACGGTTCATTTTCTTTCCATGAGCGCGACTCCGATTCCCCGCACTCTTTCTTTGACCCTTTTTGGCGATTTGGAACTTTCCATTATTGATGAATTACCAAGCGGCAGGAAGGAGATAATCACCAAAATCGTGGCGCCGAGCAATCGTAAAAAGGCCTATGATTTCATCAAAGAGCAAATCAAAGCCGGTCGGCAAGCCTTCGTAATTTGCCCCCGGATCGCGGCCGCCGAAAGCGCGCCCGACACCGCCCAACAGCCGCTGGACGTCCGCAAAAAGCTCTGGCTGGAGGTAAAAAACGTTACCGAAGAATACGAGCGCCTTTCCAAAAAAATCTTTCCTGACCTGAAAGTCGCGATGCTTCATGGGAGGATGAAGGGCGCGGAAAAGGCGCAGATTATGTCGGGCTTTGCTTCGGGCGAAATCAATATTTTGGTTTCCACGTCGGTAATTGAGGTGGGCGTGGACGTGCCTAATGCCACTATAATGATGATAGAAGGAGCCGATCGGTTCGGCCTTGCCCAGCTCTACCAATTTCGCGGCAGAGTCGGCCGGGCGGAGCACCAGTCTTATTGCCTGCTTTTTACCGATTCGTCAGCGCAATCCACGCATCAGCGTCTGGACGCGCTTTTGAAGGCGAAAAACGGTTTTGAGCTCGCCGAAAAGGACTTGGCGATTCGCGGCCCGGGTGAATTTATTGGAGATAAACAAACGGGCATTCCCGATTTGGCAATGAAGGCGTTAAATAACATTGAATTGATTAAAATTGCGCGCGCGGCCGCGAACAGCCTTCTCAAGGAAGATCGCGAACTTAATGCCCATAAGCTATTGCGAACACAGCTGGAAAGTTTCCAAAAACAAATCCATCTGGAATAGAGGAGCTTTGCGGTTTTATCTGCTTTTTGGCGTTACCCAAAAACCCAAACGAAATTTGCCCCCTAGCATTAATCGGGTTTGGGCATCCAATGCCGGTATCGCCCCGAAGAAAATCAATATCGCCGGCGTGAAAATCCACTGGAATAAGTACCAGAAATAGTGGTACGGCCTGAACCAGCTCGGTTTTTTAGGCAGTAGTATCAGTGACAAAATCGCCGAAGTGGCAATGCCGATGCTGGAGACGAGCATGACGGTTTGGGTTATTTGCGGCAGGTTGAAAGAAAGCAGGGTGGCATTGAACGCCTTTCCGCCCAGAATGATTGGCAGCCATCCCAGGGCGAAGATCAGCAGGGCGTTGGTAGCCCAGGAGTGCATTCCTTCAAGCTGATTAATTCCCCAAAAAAATTTATTTTTCCATGAAATTACTTTATTGACGCGGAAGCGGCTGAATATGAAAGCGATATTTTCGGCGCCGTAAGCCCAGCGGCGCTGTTGTTTATAGATGTTAAGTAAAGTTTTCCAAAATGTAGGAGCGACGTTGGCGTCCATAGAAATCGGATACAAAAGAGGCACTACCCGCCAGTCGCCGTTGTAATGCAGATAGCACTGCCAAAAAATTCGGGAATCTTCGGACACAACATTGGTTTGCCAATAGCCGATTTCGGTCAGTGCTTTGAACGGCATGGAATGAGAAGAAAAAGTAACCAAACGCTCCGGTTTCGTTTGCAGTACCATTTGCCAGAAAGTTGCGGAGTAAGCGACTACTCGGGCGGGAGCCGGCGTCTGGTAAATGTTGTTTGTAAAAAAGGGGATTGGCTGAAAGCTGGAGCGTTGAGGGTGTTCGCAATTAAGAAAATTCCAGGTCAGACAGCCAAAATAATCGGGGAATATCTGCGTATCAACATCAAATACCGAAACCACTACGTTCTCGTAAGGTATAGTGTTTTTATCTATCACCAAGCGTCGGATTTCTTTGGCGGCCCAGGCGCTGTTTGAGCCTTTGCCGGGAATTTCACCGGGGAGATTTTGCGGGTGGCGCGTGATGTGAAACGCTGAAAAATATTGACCGTAATCATCGCGGATTCGTTCGGCGGTTTTTTGCGCTTCCGCTCCGGCTCCTTCTTCGGTGGCGAGGACAACAATCATTTTATCCTTCGGATAATTGTTGTTTTTAAGGCTTTCAAATGTTTCCCGCACTACTTCGTACGGTTCGTTGTACATTGGGAGTATTATCAGATGGCGAATTTTTTCCCAATCATTGCCGCGGAGCTTTTCCAGCCACGAGATTTTAAGATTCTGTTTCATCGCGGCGTATCCGGCGCGAAGATGAATTGATAAATAGATAGTCCGAAAAAGCCAATAAATGTCAAAAAGAATTATAAAAACGGCTATAACAGCCGGAGCGCGCCACGAAAGGAGAGTGACCGCAATTAACGTTGACCAAGAAAGAAGGCCCGGCAGGGCCTCAAAAAACCTCATGGCCTAGTAGCCGCCAAAGGAATAAATACTGCTACTGAAGGCCGACAAGATAAGACCCGACGCGAATAAGATCAAGTCCAGTTCAATGCCGCCGACAAACTTCTGTCCCCGTTTCATTTTCCAAATTGTAGCGACGGCCATTTCTATCGCAAACAGAGTCGCCAATGTTTCCGTGTAAATGCCGAGAATGATTGCCAAACCGCCAAAAACTTCCAAAAAAGCGATAAATGTGCCCCAAAACTTGCCCGGCCTAAACCCCATCATCTCAAAATTCTCGGCCGTGGCCCTTAGGCCTTTAAGTTTTGGCCAGCCGTGGACCAAAAAAATCGCGCCGAAAACGATTCTCAAAACCCACAGGGCCAATTCAGAGGGAATTATTGGAAAAAGACTCATAACTTATTATTTTTCAAGTATACCATAAAAGGCTGGCAATTGTGTATAAAATCCCTTATATTAGTGCAAGACAGTGCAAGACGGCCTCATCGTCTAATGGCTAGGACGGCGCCCTTTCACGGCGTAAATAGGGGTTCGATTCCCCTTGAGGCTACTGCGATATGCGGATATTAGCTATTGAAACCAGCTGTGATGATACCTCGCTGGCATTAGTTGAGTGCCGGGGGCGCCTGCCTGCCGGCAGGCAGGGGCTGAAAACCCCGCGTTTTAAGGTTTTGAAAAATATTATCTCGTCCCAGATTAAAATTCACCGGCCATTCGGGGGCGTGGTTCCAACCTTGGCAAAGCGCGAACACATCAAGAACCTTCCTAAGATTTTACAAAAATTGAAAATTGAAAATTTGAAATTGAAAATTGACGCAGTCGCGGTTACCGTCGGGCCGGGATTGGAGCCGGCTTTGTGGGCGGGAATTGAGTTTGCGAAAGAATTGGCAAAAAAATTAAACAAACCATTGATTGGAGTGAATCATATGGAAGGACACCTCTATTCTAATGTTCTCAAGAACATTAGAATAGACTTTCCAGCAATCGCCTTGGTAGTCAGCGGTGGGCATACCATACTTCTCAAAATGACCTCGCTGACCAAATGGAAAAAGTTGGGCGAGACAAGAGACGATGCCGCCGGTGAGGCCTTTGACAAAGTGGCGCGGCTACTCGGTTTGCCATATCCGGGCGGGCCGGAAATACAGAAATTGGCCGCCGAAGGTAAGCCGGTTATTAATTTTCCGCGGCCGATGCTCAGGGAGAAGAGCTACGACTTCAGTTTTTCCGGATTGAAGACGGCGGTGCTTTACTATTTGCGTGATAATCCCACTGCGTCAAAGGCGGACGTCGCGGCGTCTTTTCAACAAGCGGTTATTGACGTTTTAGTTGCTAAATCCGTCCGGGCGGCCAGGGAGTATGGCGCAGAATCAATTCTGTTGTGCGGAGGCGTTTCGGCTAACAAGGCTTTGCGGATGTTTTTGCAGGCAGCTGCTAAGAAATTGGGCGTCGGGTTTTTTGTGCCTGATTTTGAATTTAATACTGATAACGCTGCTATGATTGCCGCCGCGGCTTATATCCAAAAACTGCGCGGTAGAAAAAATCGTTTAATTGCACAATCCAATTTAACCTTATAGGCCACCCTTCTGAGTTATCCACAACCGGACTTGCGCTGGTTGGCGTAGGTTGTACAATGGATATTAGCCCTTTGGAAACAGAAAACAGCTCAATCCGCCTCCTCGGCGGATATATGCGGACGAAATGTTCGCAAACATAAAACTTTCTCAATACACGGGCGACCACTTGGTCGCCCTATTTATTTACAACAAATGGTGCGGGGTTTGCTTCACGGATTGAGAACTTATAGAATTATTGCATGAAAGAGGAAATGTCCCCCGCATACGATCCGAAGGCAACCGAAGAAAAAATATACAAATTTTGGGAACCCTATTTTGCCCCGATGGCCGTTGGAACTACCAAGAGTAAGGGAAAAACCTACGCCATTCACCTTCCGCCGCCGAACATAACCGGCTCACTGCATATGGGCCACGCGCTTAACGTTACCCTGTCCGACATTTTAATTCGCTATCACCGGATGAGGGGATATAAAACGGTTTGGTTTCCGGGCACTGACCATGCCGGAATCGCCACGCAAAACGTTGTTGAGAAAAATTTAAAGAAAGAGGGCATCAGCCGTTGGGATTTGGGAAGGGAAAAATTTACCAAAAAAGTTTGGGAGTGGAAGGAGAAATACGGCGATATCATTATTGGCCAGTTAAAAAAGCTCGGCGCCTCCTGCGATTGGTCGCGGACCAGATTTACCATGGATCCGGCCTATGCCGAATGGGTGAAGAAGGCCTTTGTCCATTATTATGAACGGGGTTTTATTTATCGCGGCAAAAGAGTGGTTAGTTGGTGCCCGCGTTGTCAAACATCGCTATCCGATTTGGAAATAGAATACAAAGAAGAATCGACAAAGCTTTGGTACATCAAGTATCCGCTGATATCGAATCAAGAATCAAGAATCAGGAATCAGGAATACATTATCGTTGCGACGACGCGGCCGGAGACAATGCTGGGCGATGCGGCGGTGGCGGTGAATCCCGACGACAAACGATACAAAAATTTGACCGGCCGAAAAGTTGTACTGCCTATCCAAAACAGGGAAATTCCAATCGTTGCCGACAGAGCCGTGGAAATGAGCTTTGGCACGGGGGCGGTGAAGGTGACGCCGGCGCACGACATTTTGGATTCGGAAATCGGCGAGCGCCACAAACTTCCGCAGTTTCAGATTATCAACGAACGCGGGAAAATGACTGCCGAAGCCGGAAAGGATTTTGAAGGTTTGAAAACGTTGGAAGCGAGAGAGAGGGTAGTGGCCGAACTTGAGAAACTCGGTTTGATAGAAAAAATAGAAGACTATAAACACAATCTTGCGACCTGCTATCGCTGCGGCGCGGCGCTAGAGCCGTTATTGAGCGACCAGTGGTTTTTAAAAATGGAAAAGCTGGCGGAAAAAACCCTCAAGGCTGTTAAATCTGGGAAAATCAAAATAATTCCGGAAAATTTTGAGAAAGTGCTTCTGGATTGGATGGAAAAAGTTAGGGACTGGTGTATTTCCCGCCAAATTTGGTGGGGACACCAACTTCCTGTTTATTTTTGCAAAAATAAACAGGAAGAAATTTCAAATTTCAAATTTCAAATTTCAAATGAAAATTCATCGGCGGAAAAATATGTAGTGGCTGCGGAGAAGCCCAAGCAGTGTCCATTTTGTAAAAATTGCGATATGAAGCAATCAGAAGATGTGCTGGATACTTGGTTTTCCTCCGCTTTATGGCCATTTGCCGGCCTTTCCCAAAACGATCTTAAAGATTTCTATCCCTCCAGCGTTTTGATTACCGCTCGCGACATCATCAATCTATGGGTGGCGAGGATGATTTTTTCCGGATTGGAATTTATGAAGGAGGTGCCGTTCCCGGAAACTCTGATTCACGCCACGATACTCACCAAAGAAGGTAAGCGGATGTCTAAAAGCCTTGGTACGGGGATTGACCCATTGGGGCTTATAGAAAAATACGGCGCCGACGCGATCCGCTTCGGAATTATCTGGCAGACGATGGGTACGCAGGATGTCCACTGGGACGAAGCCGCCGTGGTGGCGGGCAGAAAGTTTGCCAATAAACTTTGGAACATAGCCAGATTTGTCCAGGGACAAACTGGAATTTCTAATCCCGAATTTCCCTGCCTCGCCGGCAGGCAGGTAATTTCTAAACAAATTTCAAACTCAGAATTGCAAGACGAAGACAGGGAAATTTTGGGAAAGTCAGAAAAATTAAAAACGGAGATAGAAAAAGATATCAAGAACTACGAATTTGGTCCGGCGCTTCATAAAATTTATGATTTTATCTGGCACGATTTTGCCGACCAGTACATTGAGTTGTCAAAAAATAGAACTGACGAAAATGTTAAAATAATATTGTGCCACCTATTGGGCGATTCGTTAAAACTTTTGCATCCGTTTATACCGTTTATTACCGAGGAAATACACCGCCGGCTTTTCGGCAACGCCTTGATCGTTGAGCAATGGTAACTTTGATTTTGATTGTTTTGGGATTGCTTCCTGGATTCGCCTGGCTGATATTTTATCTTAAAGAAGATATTAAACACCCGGAGCCCAAGATATTAATTTTCTACACCTTTTTGGGCGGCGCTCTGGTTACGCTGTTGGTTTTGTGGTTTCAATACCGCGTTCATGACTGGTTGATTTTCCAAGGCTTTTCGTCGTTCGGATTGGTATCTTTTATTTTACTTGCCAGCGTGGAAGAGTTTTTCAAATTTTTTACAGTTTTCCTATTGATCAGCCGGCGCAAGGAATTTGACGAGCCGATAGACGCAATGATTTATATGATTGTCGCGGCGTTGGGTTTTGCCACGGTGGAGAATGTCGCTTCTGTTTTACAAACCGGTTCCATCACTTGGCCCAGCGTTGGACCCGTGGAGACAACCGTTTTGCGTTTTGTAGGCGCGACGCTCTTGCACACTCTCGCTTCGGGATTGGTTGGCTATCAGTGGGGTCAGGCAATATATAAAAAGAGCGGCTATGTCGGAATGATCGGCGCCGGCCTTGTGGTGGCGACTTTGTTGCATGCGGTTTTCAACTATCTTATAATTAGATCAGAGCCGATTGCGTTGCCGTTAATCTTTCTGATATTTTTTGCTCTGTTTATCTTGGGCGATTTTGAAAAGTTGAAGCGAGAAAGTCCGTAATTACAAAATTTTTTTAAAATGAATAACGAAGAAATACAAAACTTAAATTCGGAGGAGCAAGAGGTGAATCCCGAAGTTGAACTGGCAAAAGCCGGAGATTCTTTATTAAAAGAAAAACGTTCTCGTTTGGACGAAGACTATTTTGATGACGGTGAGGGGCAGCTGACTATTGATTTGTACCAAAACCCCGATGAAATTATTTTGGAATCGCCGATTGCCGGCGTTAAACCCGATGATTTGGACATCGCCATTACCAATGAGTCGGTAACTATTAAGGGCAGCCGCCAGAAAGAGAGGCGCATTAAAGAAGAAGACTATTTTTATCAGGAATGCTATTGGGGCAAGTTTTCTCGTTCTGTTATTTTGCCGCAGGAGGTGGACGCAGAACGCGCCGAAGCTTCAATAAAAAACGGAGTTTTGACCATCAAACTTCCCAAACTCAACCGCCAGCGCTCCAAAAAGCTTAAGGTTCAAGCCGATTCTTAAACTCGGTTTTTTATTGACCTCTGTCTATAAAGTTGCTACAATGCAGGCAAGTTTTGGTTCTTTGAAAGGATACAGCTGTGAATCTAGGACGAGCGGGCGTAATCCTTCCCGGTGGCGGGCTTAAGTGCGCGTTTCAGGCCGGCGCTCTTACGGCGTTGGATGAGCTGGGCGTTTCCTTTGAAAAAATACAGGGAGTTTCGGGCGGGGCGTTAAACGCCGCCAAATATGCCGAGAGCGGCTCGCGCGATTTAAAACCGGTTTGGCTGGAAGTGGAAAGGCGGGGTTCCGGTATGATTTTTAGCCGGTTTGCGGCAGTTAGGCATTTTGCCTCTGGAAACCCGGCTCTTTACGACGATCATGGACTGAATTATTTGGTCAATAATCTGGACGCGGAAAAAATAATCGCATCTCCGATAAAGTTGGAAATCGTGGTTTGGAATGAACTTGCCGAGAGGTCGGAAATCATTCGTAACCATGAGTTTAGCAACGATCCTGCGAGTTACCAGACCCTGCGCCGGTTTATTAAGGCGTCGGCGAGCTTCCCCGGATTTTTTATGCCCGAACGCATCAATGGTCAGATTTATTCCGATGGCTGCCAAATTTGCTCCGAATCGTTCGCGGACCTGGATACGGTTATTCTCATTGACTGCGGCCAGCCGAAAATGACGATTGATCCCGGTACGCTCAAGTGGCACGAACGATTGACCAAGCGTCTGTCTTCCATGATTGATGATGCCATTGAACAAGACATAAAAATGCAGCTGGCAAAATTTAAGCCGTTTCCGGACAGCGAGGAGGCCTCCTGGTCCGTTTGGAAGCGCATCTCCAAGTTTTTCAAGGATATTCAGATTGCCAAGCGGCTCATCCTGATTTCACCGTCAATGAATATTCCGACGCTGATGCTCAACTATTGCGAAAAGAACGATATTTCCAAATCCATCCAGCACGGCTACGAGCGAGTCAAGGAAATAATGGGTAGGCTGGACGCTTGACCCCATACCGCCAAGTCTGACTTGGCGGCTTTTTATTTGTGAAATGACAATAAACCTCATAAAATAATGGAATGACGAGCGAATATTATACTCAAGCTTTAGTTCTTGCCAAAGAGCCGACCGGTGAATCGGACTCCCAAGTTTTTTTGTACACTGCAGATTTGGGATTAGTCATCGCCAAAGCCGCCGGCGCGCGCAAAATCGTTTCTAAGCTGGCCGGACACTTGGAACCGCCGAATATCATTGCCGTTCGTCTTGTCCAAAAAAACCGTTTCCAAATTGTTGACGCTCTGAAAATTTCGGCACTGCCGAAAAGTAATAACTGGGCGCCGATTTTGGACCTCGTCAAGGAATTGACCGCCGAGGGCCAGCCCGACTCCGAATTGTGGAGAATGATTGAGGGTAAAAGTTTGGAGGGCGGTGAGATTCTACGCGTTTTGGGCTTTGATCGCGCTTTTGCCGTTTGCCAAGATTGCGGCGCCAAAACTCCGGGCAATTTTTTATTAAAACGTCTGGAATATGTTTGTTCGGTCTGCCTGGCGCAATCTGGCAGCCCCGCCCATTTTGTTCTAAAATAAAGCGTATATGTCCTGGTGGAGAAATTTAAG
>LCOU01000009.1 GCA_001003205.1 Parcubacteria group bacterium GW2011_GWA2_47_8b
GGGGACGGACCCCCGCCTCTTCCACGGCCACACCTACGCCGACGCCGCCCGCATCGCGGACGAACTGACGGCCGAAGTGGAGAAGGTCAAGACGGACGAGGAGAAGCGGAAGGCCAAGATCGCCAAGCTGGGCCAGAACGTGAACAGCATGAGCGAAGTCAACCGCAGCGCGAAGCTCGGCTACGGAGGCCGCCGCCGCGACGAAGGTTACCGCCGCTAACCCAGAACCCCAGAGAGAAGACGCAATGTCTTCTCTCTGGGGCCTCTTTTTAAAAAAGAATTTATCATTGGCCGCTAGTGGCAAAAGCTAATAGCCAGTGACAAGTTCTTTTACAAAACAAGTCTCGCTTTTCCCAAAGGAGGAAGCATGAGCAGAGACAAGGTGCTGGAGGATTTGGAGAAGGAAGTTGCGGAGGCATTGACCGCCGCGTCAGAGGATTTCCCGAGGATTTTTGAGGACCAGCGGAGGGCCTACGGCAAGCAGTGCCTTGGCAAGCTGCGTCTGGTGACGCGCTCGTCGCACAGGGTTTTCCGCTACCTCGGCAAAGGAGATGTAGTTGAAGCCCAGGAAGAGTTTGCCTACTGCCAGAGGTATTACGGAGAACTCATCGCCAGTCTGGAGGCCCTGCCGCAACTGATTGCGGCGGAAATCGCCAACGACGCCGGACAGGAATTGACCGAGGCGGCCATGGGAATCGTGTTTTATCCGGTTCTCGTCGGCGAGAAGGAGTTGAGTGAGGTCGCCCTGCCGAGCTGCAAGGATCTCAACACGACGCCGCAGGCGTGGCTTGCGGGCGTGGCCGACTTCTCCAGCGAGATTTCCAAGCTCGCGGAGCAGATCCGGGCCCGCTTGGTTCGCCGAGGATTGGCGAAGATCAGCGAACGCTCGCTCGGCGACCGACTGCTCGCCATCACCGACGGCATTCAGAAGTACTTTGACCGGTACGACGAGTCGTACCCGAAGATTCTGAACGCCAGCAACCGGCGCTTCCAGGGCTATCACGCCAAGGAGCGGCTGGTGGGCGGGTCGGCGGCTTGGGCCGCCAAGATGCTCAACGACATCAACGATGACGAGTCGCTTTACAACAAGGAAAACGAGGAGTAAAACAAAATCCCCCGGTGTACATCGGGGGATTTTTAATTTAACGACATCGCAAGTCGTTATTTTACTTGGCGAACGGGTTCCTAGCTCCGTGTACCTCAAAGTGCAAATGGCATCCGGTTGGACCGTCGGTTTTTCCGGTATTGCCTATGTAAGCAATCAAGTCGCCCTGCAAAACGTAATCGCCGACAGAAACCAAATTTTTCTGGCTGTGGGTATAGCGAGTAGTTACTCCGTTGGGATGCTCAATGTCAATCATACGACCGTAGCCCTCGTTCCAGCCGTAAGAATCGGAACGAGTCACCAGCCCTTCCGCCGCCGCATAAATCGGGGTGCCGCAAGCATTCGCGATGTCCACCGCATTATAATTGTGTAAGCGGCCCCAGTTCCAGCCGGTAGTCGGCATAATAAAGTAACCCGGCAGGCTGGGTAAATTATTTGCTAAAATGCTGATGAAGGTCTTTTTTGGTTTTGCTCCCGGGATAACAAGACTGGTGCCCGTCCGCAAATGGCTTGGAGAAATCCCCCGATTGTATTGAAGAATTTTTTCCGGCGCCACTCCGTACAATTCGGCCACAGATTCCAAGGAATCGCCCTCGTCAACTTGGTGCGCAACTCCGGAGACCGGCAAAATTACAATTTCCTGCCCGGGACGGATGCTATTGCCCAAACTTTTGTTCGCCCAGAAAATAGTGTTCAGAGAAATGCCGAAATTGGCGGCAATTTTAGAAAGCGTGTCGCCCGACTGCACTTTATAAACCAGCAAACCGTCGCGAGTCGGAAGAATGGTGCTTAGGGGATTGGAAGAATTCAAAACCGAATCCCCGTCCACTATAACGAATCCAGCTGTGTTTTCCTCCGCGCTGGCAACGTCAAAATCATCAATAAAAACTTGGTCGGAAAAAAGGGAGTCGGACTCAAATCCGACAACCCCGCCCAAATCAGCAGACAGATAAGGGCTCGCAAAAGCCTCCGACTGTTGATTATTGGAGCTCAAAACCATTACATTAAACATAAGACCGCCCAGAACTAAAACAACCGGAGCAACGGTTGTTAATGACAAATTTTTCAATTTTTGAATCGTTTTCTTAATAACCCCAATATGCCACAAAACCATGACTAATACAACGTCCGAAAATCTCAACCCGAGACAAAAAGAGGCCGTGGAATACGGCAACGGCCCGATTTTGATTGCCGCCGGAGCCGGATCGGGCAAAACCAAAACCTTAACCGCCCGCCTCGCCAATATCATTAAAACAGGGGCTACCCCAGAAAGCATTGTCGCAATCACATTCACTAACAAGGCAGCTAAGGAAATGAGGGAGCGGATTGAAAATTGTAAAATTCCTGCCTGCCGGCAGGCAGGGAAAATTGGAAATTTGTTCGTTGGGACCTTTCATTCATTCGGCGCACGCATTTTAAAAAAGGAGGCGAAGCTGGCTGGACGCATGTCTTATTTCACTATCTTTGACAGCGACGATTCCTTAAGTTTGATCAAAAAAATAACCAAAGCGCTGGACATTTCGCGCGATCAATACAATCCAATGGCGCTTCAATCCAAAATATCCCAAATGAAAGACGAGTTTTTGGATCCGTCGGAGTTTGACCGAACGGCCGCCTTGGTTTTTAAAAAATATGAGGACGAGCTGGTTAAAAATAATGCTTTTGATTTTGACGACTTAATAGAAAAACCGGTTCGGATTTTTCAAAATCATCCGGAGGTTCTGGCGAAGTACCAAAAACAATTCCGTTATATTCTGGTTGACGAGTACCAAGACATAAACACCGCCCAATATAGGTTGATCAGACTCCTCGCGGAAAATCACCGGAATTTGAGCGTGGTAGGGGACGATCAGCAGGCGATTTACAGTTTTCGCGGAGCCGATTTTCGCAACTTCTTAAACTTCGCGCGGGATTGGCCGGATGCCAAAATAATCAAACTGGAACAAAACTACCGCTCCACCGGCACTATAATTTCCGCTGCTTCTCAACTGATAAGCAACAACAAACTGCAAACCCCAAAGACGCTCTGGACCGAAAATCCGGCGGGCAATTCTATCAAAGTCGTAAAAGCCCCCGACGCCGAAACGGAAGCGTCGTGGATTGCTTCCGAAATTGCCCGCCCGCCGGTGAGGCGGGAAAATTGTGCCGTCCTGTACCGCACCAACGCTCAATCGCGCGCCGTTGAACAAGCGCTGATTTTCGCCAACTTGCCCTACAAAATTTTTGGAGGGCTTAAATTTTACGAAAGAAAAGAGATAAAGGACCTTATGTCAGGATTGCGTCTGGCCCATAACCCCAAGGACACGATAAGCGAGGAGAGAATAAAGAAAAATTTTAACAAAAAAATTGCCGCGGTTCTGATAGACGAACTGCCGCGTTTGGGCAAAAATCTCGGCGTTTTGGAATTGATAAACTTTTTTATCGTAAATGCCGATTATTTGGAGTATTTGGAAAAAAATTACAATAATTACCAGGAAAGAATAGAAAACGTTAACGAATTGATTCATTTTGCCTCTGAATTCAAAACACTAGAGGAATTTTTGGAACGCGCGGCCCTGCTCCAATCCGCGGATAATCCCAAAAATTCGCCGCTGTTCGCTTACAACTCCCCGCCGGTCAATTTAATGAGCATCCACCTTTCTAAGGGCTTGGAATTTGACAGCGTTTTTCTTGTCGGCTGTAGCGAAGGACTGATGCCCCATCAAATGTCTTACGGATCTCTGGACGAACTGGAAGAAGAACGCCGGCTGATGTACGTGGCGATGACCCGCGCTCGCCAAAAACTTTATCTTTCATTTTCCGGCCTGCCGTCACGATTTCTTTACGAAGTTCCGCCGGAACTTACCGATTTTGAAGATTTGGATGGCGGCCGGCGCGAATTACCAAGCGAAGAAGAAACATATATTGAATAAAATGATGCAAAACTGCTAATATATGCGAATGCCGCGAATAAATGACTTAATCCAAAAAGATTTATCCTACAAAATAGTTGGCTGCCTATTTAAAGCCCAAAATAATCTTGGTAGGTACGCAAGAGAATCTCAATATGCTGATATTTTGGAAAAGATTTTTTCGGAATCTGGCCTAAACTACGAAAGGGAGAAAAAAATATCAAAAACGGGAAGTGATACAAATAGAGCAGATTTTGTTATTGAGAATGCGGTTGTTGTTGAATTAAAATCCAAACCTTTCATAGAAAAAAATGATTATTACCAAACCAAGAGATATCTGGAGGCTGCAAATTTAAAATTGGGACTATTAGTAAATTTCCGGCAAAAATACTTGCAGCCGAAGCGAGTGTTAAATTCGCGGCATTCGCATAACTTAGCATAGTTAGCATTATGTCACGCAAATTAGGACAACATTTTTTAATAAACGATTCGGCGATAAAAAAAATTATCGCCGCTTTGGATTTGCGCGAAAATGACACGATTGTGGAAATCGGCCCGGGCACCGGAGCATTAACCTTGCCCCTGGCAAGGCAATGTCAAATTTCAAATTTCAAATGCCAAATTATAGTTGTTGAAAAAGATAAGGTTCTGGCAAAAAATCTGGCAGGAAAATTGCCGCATGTCAGGGTTATTGCTAACGACATTTTAAAAATTCTTCCAACGTTAGTCATTGATTTAAAATTAAAAATTAAAAATTTTAAATTAGTCGGCAATATTCCCTACTACATTACCGGGAAATTGCTGCGAATTTTGAGCGAATTGGCAAAAAAACCGGAACTTATTGTCATAACCATCCAAAAAGAAGTAGCGGAACGCCTAATGGTCCAGGCGCCGAAGATGAATCTACTCGCGGCGGCGGTGCAAATCTGGGCAAAACCGGAAATTATCGGCTGTCTCAAACCGGGCGACTTTGACCCCCCTCCGAAAGTGGACTCCACAATCGTAAAATTGACCCCAAAAGCGCCGATTCTGGATGACCGAAAATTGGCTGAATATTTTAAGCTAATTAAGCTCATTTTTAAACAGCCCAGAAAGACTCTTTTGAACAACTTATCCACAGGCCTTAAAGTAAGCAAAAACGAGGCGCTGGAAATACTAAAAAAGGCTGGCCTAAACGGCGATGAACGCCCCCAGAATTTGACCATAAACACGATAATAAAGTTATTAACTTTTTAAGGTTGGGCGGCGGCCGTATTCAGTTATAATAATATTGTACGTGCGCGTACGCTTATGACCGTAATTAAAAGAATGTTCGCGGGACTGCTGGTTTTGGGTTCGGCGGTTTTTGCGATTATGATTATTTTTCAAAATCCGTCCAAGCCCTCGTTGAAAAACAAGGTTTTTGAATACGAATCGCTTCCAACGCAGAGCCCCGTATCGGCAAACGATTACAATAAAACCTTCCAAGATATTTCTAAGGCCATCGCCACGGAGCTAGCAAAGGCAAACCCCCAAGGTCCTACTGTAATTGACGGCCAGGAAGGCGTGGCGACGGTTGAACCGGAAAAAGTGGCCGATATAATTTTGGCGCAGGGATTCCAAAGCGTGGATTTGAAAGATTTTGATCCGGACGTACTATTGAGCGATCTAAAAATAATTAAAACCGGGGACAAGCTTCTTGCGGAGAATTATTTGAAAAATTTTCGCGCCATTTTGGAAAAGAATTTCAGCGTAAGCGGCATTGATTTTCAAAATCCGAAGGCCGAGAACTGGCGCTCCCTCGCGAAGATTTATCAGAAAGCCATTGATCAGTTTTATTCTCTGAATGTTCCGGAAAACTTGGCGACATTGCACCAGCGGCAAATAAAATTGATGACTATTCAAAAAAATATCTTTGAGAGTCTTGCCAACTACGAAAACGACCCGTTCAAGGCGTTTATTGCGGCATCGGCCCTGAAGGAAACGGAGAATCAGCTTCAAGCGTTAAGCAAAAATTTCACCGATGTTGCACAAAAAAATGGCCTTTCTATCTAAAAACGCTAGGCAAAAAGTATTTACCGGTTTGCTGGCCCTAAGCGTGCTATTTTCTAACATTGGGCTGTTGCTTGCACCTAAAAAAGCTGCGGCCGTCCTTCCCGTGCACGATACGCCGCTGTTTTTGTTGACTGCGAAAATAGCGGGGCTTGACGCGGTAGAGGCAAAATTTGACCTATTTAAATGGCTGCAGGAGTTCGCTCTAAGCACCCTAAAAAAGCGGGTTCTGGACGTAATGGTTGACCAGGTAGTTGCGTCCATTCAGGGCGGAGGAAAGCCTCAATTCGTTACTGACTGGAAGGGCTTTTTACAGGACGCGAGCCAAGCCGCAATCGGCGATTTCGCGCAGGAATTCGGCGCGGGTTTTCTGTGCGCGCCCTTTAGTTTTCAGCTCCAGCTAAGCCTGTTGAAAGTGCCAAAATTCAGTCAAAAAGCGACTTGCACCTTGGATAAAATCGTAAAAAACATTCAGGAATTTCGGAATGATTTTCGCAAAGGCGGCTGGATTGCCTTCGGGGCGTCTTGGCAGCCGCAAAATAATTTTTACGGCGCCTTGATAATGGCGCTCCAGGAATTGGAAATCCGGAAAGAGGCGGCGGCCTTTGCCGCGCAAAATGAGGCGCAAGCCGGAGGCGGATTCTTGTCAACTAAAAAATGCGATATAGATCCCGTCACCGGAAAAGAGGTCAGGTGCAAAGTTACCACTCCCGGATCTGCTGTTGGCGGCGTTGTAACCAAAGCTCTTGGCGCCGACTTTGATTTCATAGTTAATGCCCAACAGCTAGGCGAGTATGTCGGCGCAATTGTCAACGCTTTAATCAACCGGCTGTTTACCGAAGGATTGGCCGCCGTCAAAGGCACCAGCAATAAAAACATTCTGGACACCGCCACTATAAGCTACAACCAGGTCACCGCCAATGCTTTTATACAAAACAAACAAATACTTTTAGACAAGATTGATAGTACGCTAACGCCTCGTCAGCAAGGCCAGGTAGTTGTGGATACAACGGTTCAAAATCTGGTCCAGTATCAGGAAGATTTACAAAAACTCTATTCGGACTTCTCTTCTTTGAGTAAACAAGAGTGTCTCGTGCCGGGTAGCGGATTAATAAACGTCAGTTCGGAAAAGGGAAATATTTTGACGGAAGTGGCCAACGCCAGCACCACTATTTCGCAAATTTCTGCCGGAACGGCGGACAACAAAGCCATAGTTGATAAATTGACGCCGATTAGGGCGGAGATGGCCGCCTTGCCGGCCACGGAAACCGGGCTGGCGCGCGTCGCGGCAATTGATAACGAGATTTCGGGCAGTCTGGATTCGGACGCCGCCATTGCTTTCAGGGCAGCGGCCGACGTTAAAGCTGATGAAGTTAACGCCGACATTAAGGCCAAGCTTGACGCCTTCAATAAAGATTTAAGAGCATGCCGGTAAACCCATTAATTAAAAAAATATCGCTTGCGCTGATTATTGGAGCGATTTTGATTTTGCCTTTTGCCGCTTTTGCCGAAGAGCAGGCAGCCGCGGGAGCGACGGCAGCCGCAACCGGAGAGCCGGCGCAATTTTCCTGCGGCTGGGATGTCTTTTGTCATATGTCAAAGTTTTTCAATTGGGCCTCGTTGTTCATCGGCTATTTGATTGGCTACGTTGCCGGATTATTTATGTCCCTGGCAGTCGGTTTTATACAGATTTTGATCAATCTCGGATCGCAAATTATGGCGAGCCCCCTGGTCACCGAGGGTTTTAAAATCAGTTTAAATATTGCCAATCTCGGATTCGTACTTGCTATCATCGTAATCGCCTATACCACGATTTTCCGGGTAGCCGGCTACGAAACAAAAGCCTTATTGCAAAAACTTATTATAGCGGCGCTTTTGATTAATTTCAGCTTCGCGATTGCCGGAGTGGTGATAGATTTCAACAACGTTTTCGGTAATTTCTTCATAAGCGCCGTCAGCGGCGGGAATATAAGTACTTTCGGCACCAACCTTGCCAATTCATTAAGCGTTCAAAGACTAACCGGAATTACGCCCGGAACCGCGGGAGTCGGAGGGGAGATTCTCAAAGCTACCGCTAGTTATTTCGCGACTTTTGCTTCAGTAGCGGCAACAGCCATATTCAGCGTTGTGATAGTAATCGTATTTTTCGCCTTGGCTTTTATGCTCTTGATCCGCTATTTAATAATTACTTTTCTCCTAATTGTTATGCCGATTGCTTGGCTTTCGTGGGTATTTCCGAAAATGGGCCATATTTGGAGCGAGTGGTGGGGCACGTTTTTTAAATGGAATTTCTTTTTCCCGGCGGTATCTTTTTTCCTTTATTTGGGCATACTCACCTCCCAAAAAATTGGGCAACTTGTTGCAAGCGGCAGTGCTAATTCGGCAGCATTGGGCACGGCAGACACTTTCATGGGATTGCAGGCCAATACCACAATCGGCTTTCTTAATATATTGGTTCAGGTTGGTATTTTGGTCGGCGGTTTAATGATGGCGCAACGGCTGGGAATTCGCGGCGCCGACGGGGCAATGAAGGCTTTTGGAAGCGCCAAGAATATGATTATCGGGGCAACGGGTAAGGCGGTGCGTGTGGGAGCGGGGGGAAATATCGCCGCTGGCATGCTCTATAAGAAAGGCGGCGTAGTTGAGAAGACGGCGGGCCTTCTGGCCAGAACGCCACTGAAGGGTGCAGCAGCTGGTCTATTTAACCTGGCCGCGCAACGTCAGCAAAATGTAACCAGCCTACAAAAAGACGAATTCAGCAAAGACAGCAACGATGCCTTAACAACGAAATTCAACCAATTTACTACGGATAAATTCCGCAGGGCTGGCCTAGTAAACGAATTGGTGAAGAGGGGTCTTGATAAAAAAGTGGATGGCGGGCGCCTTGATGCCTATCTGGGAGACGCGAGAGACATGGGAGCGACCAGGGATATTTTGGATAACGCTCCGCATTATGCCGGCAGGGTCGCCAATTTAGCGGAAATGCAGAAGAAGGATCCGACGATCACTAAAGAAAATTACCAAGAAAAAGCCATTGAAGCGGCGATGGACAAATTCAAGCCGGGCAAAACGGATTCGCTTTCACCCGACGCAATAGAAAAAATCGCCCGTTACTTCCGCAAAGGCCATCGCGAACGCCTGGCCAAGGAGGGTAGCATTGACCAATTAAGAGCAGTGGAAAGAGTCGCGGAAAAATTAATCAAAGAAGGCAAGGAGAATGACCCGCTGGTTGAGTTTGCGCGAAATAACCCCTCTGTGCAGCAAGTAGTAATAAAGCCGGTGATAGTAACAAAGCCGATAATAGAGGTCGTTGAAACAAGGAGAAAAGAGGGCCCAAATGTTGGAATTTAAAACATAATTTATGGCAGAAACAAAAACCACAATTATAGAATTCTTGGATCTCTCCGAACCGATAAGGACCTGGCTGGCATCCTCGGAAATTGTTTACGTAATTGTAGATATAAACCGCAAACTTAATTTCAAGGGAGAAAAAATGCGCGTCATACCAACTCTGGTTCTGCGGCTGGTTCTCAACGATTTGCCGCCGGAAAATTTCGTTTCCGAACTCGGCGATAAACTGGGCCTTAGTTTTTCGGCCGCTAAAATACTTGCCCAAGAAATTGAAGAAAGGGTTTTGCGGCCAATTGAGGTTCCTCTGCGAAATGAAATCGGTATTGATATTAAGGCGATTTACTTGAACGCTGAACAATCAGCGCCGACTCCTCCGTCTCCCGCGCCGTCTTTTTCAGTGGAGCGTCCTGTCCCTATCCGCACTGTTACGCCGCCAGTGCCGGCGCCACGACCATACGTGCCGCCCCCCACAAATAATATGCAATTTCAAGTTCCTCAATTTATAGAAACGGAGAGCAAGCTAGTCGGCCCGCTAACGCTGAAGCAATTTATTTATCTCGGCGTCGCCGGCCTGATAAGTTTTGGTTTGTTTTTCGTCCTCAAGACCTTCGTCTGGGCGATGGCTACGATATTGCTTGGAATTATTGCCGCTTCTCTCGCCTTTATTAAGTACAATGGCCGCCCGCTGGTGGTGATTCTCCAAAGCGCGCTTGCCTACCTCTGGAAGCCAAAATTGTATCTGTGGCAAAAACAGGAACAAAAAATAGAGGAGAAAGAAATGAAAGTTCCGGAGGAGGGGACGGTTTCTAAGCTGAAAAATATGTGGCTGAACCTCATCACCAAAAAACCGCCGGTTAACAAGCTATAATATATGTAGGGCACTATGGCAAAAGAATCCCAACCAACACAAAAGTTTATAGACATCCAAAGCGTTCGTGAAAACACGCTAATTCTTAAGAACGGCTCGCTCCGCAAAATTTTGATGGTTCACGACGTTTGAATATTGAGGATTATCTAAAAAAACTGGACACCCGACAATCGGAAGAGGAAAACGACCTTTTGAAAACACAGATAGCCGGTTATCGGGAATTTGTCGCAAGTTTTGTCGGCCAGAATCCGATTATGTCCAAAACGTTTTTCGTGGTGGTCCCGCTTGATCCTATTCAAATTCCCGGCGGCGCTTCTGGTATTGCCACGAAGCTCTTTGGCGCTTTCAAGAAAAGCTCCGCCCAACCGGCGCAAGACCAAGAAAAAGATTTTCAGCACAACCTACTTCAGCTAAACCAGAGGGTGGACAGAGTAATGAACGGACTGACTGGGATCGGCTTGCAGGCGGCGGTTTTGGACGATTCAACCATCATTGAGCTTTTCTACAATCTGTATAATCCGGAGTCAGTTGAAAAAAGAGGATTGGCCATTGCTAAAGAGAGCGGACGCGAACGGGCCATTACCGACATCATTGCCCCGCCGGCAATGGAGATGAGTTCCAGCTATCTCAAACTTGGGAATAAATTCGCCAAAACGATATTCGTCTTCACCTACCCGCGCTACCTTGCCAGCGGCTGGTTTTCTCCGATTATCAATTTGGCCGATCTCTTGGATATTTCCATTTTCATCCACCCCGTAGATACCGCCTTGGCGCTGAAGAATCTGCGCAAAAAAGCCGCTCAAGTGCAGGCGGAATTGATGGAGCAGGAAGAAAAGGGAATGGTGCGAAACCCCATACTGGAAACCGCCTTCCAGGATATAGAATCCCTCCGCGACTCTCTTCAGCAGGGGCAAGAGCACCTATTTAATGTAGGCGTCTACATTACTATATATGCCGACACGCTGGAGAATCTTAATAAGCTGGAGGCGCAAATAAATTCCGTTTTGGAAAGTAAGCTCATCTACGCCAAAAGCGCGATTTTCCAGCAAGTGGAAGGACTAAGCTCAACCCTGCCCATCGGCCGCGACCATCTGCTAATCCACGCCCCCCTCAATTCCGGCCCGGTTTCTTCTTTCTTCCCGTTTGTTTCCGCTAACCTTACCTCCGATGAAGGAATTTTGTACGGCATTAACCGGCACAATAACACCCTGGTAATCTTTGACCGATTTTCGCTGGAGAATGCCAATATGGTGATTTTCGCAAAATCCGGCGCCGGTAAATCCTATGCCACTAAGCTGGAAGCCCTGCGATTGCTGATGACAGGCACCGATGTCTTGATAGTGGACCCCGAAAACGAATACGAACAGCTCGCAAAAACTGTCGGCGGCAGTTTCTTCAAAATTTCGCTTGCTTCCGACAATCACATCAACCCATTTGATATTCCCATCGTGCCGACAGGAGAAAATCCGGCGGATGTTCTTAAATCTCACATAGTCAATCTGGCCGGCCTGCTTAAATTAATGCTCGGCGAAATGACTCCCGAAGAGGAGGCGCTTCTTGACCGGGCGATTTCGGAAACTTACGCCGCTTTTGATATCGTGCCGGGCAAGGATTTCTCAAAGACACAGCCGCCGCTTTTGGAAAATCTGCAGACGGTTCTGGAAAATATGGAGGGCGGCCGCGAGTTGGCTGAACGTCTTTACCGATTTACTAAGGGAAGCTACGCCGGATTTACTAATCGCCCGACTAATATTGATATTCGCAACCGGATGATAGTTTTCTCTATCCGTGATTTGGAAGACGAATTAAGACCGGTGGCGATGTATATAATTTTGAATTTCATTTGGAATCTGGTTCGGGCGGAACTTAAAAAACGGGTGATGATAATTGATGAAGCGTGGTGGATGATGAAATACAAAGACGGCGCGTCCTTTCTTTTCGGACTGGTGAAACGCGCCAGAAAATATTTCCTGGGAATTTCCACTATCACTCAGGACGTGGAAGATTTCTTGAATTCGGCATACGGCCGCCCGATTATCACCAACTCCTCGCTTCAGATACTACTGAAACAATCGCCGGCAATGATTGAAGGCGTAGCAAAAACATTTAACCTAACAGAGGCGGAAAAGGGATTGCTGTTGGAGGCGGTGGTCGGCCAGGGATTGTTTTTTGCCGGCCCGAACCATGTCGCCATCCAAATTATCGCCTCCTACACCGAAGATAAAGTAATCACCACGAAGCCCGAACAAATTTTAGAGGAAACCAACCCGCAAACATGAATCAGCAACCAAAAATTTCATTGCCGGAAGCGTTTCTTTTGACGGCTTACATTGCCCTTACCGACGTTGTTGGTATCGTTTTGGTGCTTTTTGCTCTTGACGACTTCTTTATTATTGACGCCATGACTTTTCCGGTAACTCAAATCTATTTCAGGATGAAAGGCGTATCTAAAGCAGGACTTGACTTGACCATGAACCTTGCGGAGGTAATTCCATATGTCGGGGCCCTGCCCCTCCGGACAATAGGCGTAATTATGGTTATTTGGGCTGATCATCATCCGGCGGGCGGCGGCGCCCAGGTCACCCAAAAAGCCGCCCAGGTCACATCTATTAAGAATCCCAAAGGAGCGCTGGTTGCCAAAACATCGGCAGTAAAATGATTAAAACTTTAGCAAATATTTTGACGATTTCGGCTATTGGCTATGCTGTTTTGGCTTCTGGCCAGACCACGCCGGAATTTATGCTGACTTGGAAAGCGGCTAACTACGCGCCACCGGAATATCAGGGCAGGGTTTTTCCGGCAAGCGACACCAGAGTGGATGTTGCACTGGAACTGATAGACAGCGGAAGACTGGCCGACCTCTCCGGGGTAAATGTTCGGTGGTATGCAAACAACAGTTTGCAAAAATCCGGCGCGGGTTTGAAAAATTTCACCTTTAATGCAGACGGCGTGCGCGGCGATCAGGCGATCCGTGTTGTCATCAACGGCTACCGCGGCTTGGCCTTGGAAAAAACAGTAACCATAGCACTCGCCTCGCCGGAAGTTGTAATAGACGGCGGCCCAAATACATTCCGGGCTCTTCCGTATTTCTTCAATTTCGGCGATGTCCGCAAGGCGGATTTCACCTGGTCAGCCAACGGAGCCGAAGTTGCCGGCGATCCGAATAGTCCCGATGTTTTGTTGTTGGACACGCGAGACCTCGCCCCCGGAACGGAAATTTCCCTTGAAGCCACTATTAAAAATGTTTTTCGCGCCTTGGAATCGGCGAGTGAATCAATAAGATTTTCTACACCGCAATGAAAAAACTAATTTTTATAATTTTCGTTTTGCTGCTACTCGCTTCCGCCAGTGTGACGCTTGCCCAAACGACCCTAACCGTCCCGATACCGGGAGGCCCGAGCCAAATTGCCAATCCCGCGCAGTATATCAGAACCGTTTACCAGTTCAGTCTCGGCTTCGGCGGATTGGCGGCAATGGGAATAATAGTTTTCGCCGCCATCAAACGGATAGTTTCCGCCGGTAATGTCGCGCAAGTGGGCGATGCCAACGATATGATAAAACAGGCGGTGATCGGCCTGGTCCTTTTATTCTCGGCTTTTCTTATTCTCTACACTATTAATCCGAATCTAGTTTCTTTGAAGCTTGAAACGTTAGAAGGTATTGTTCTAGATCCCGTGGCGGGAGAAAGCTTTTTGAATAAAATCAATGCTCTAAACGCCTTGGCTATTCAGTCAAACAAAGCGGCGGGGACGGCCGCGGCTTTGCAAGTTGCCGCCAATCAAGTTCAAGCTTACAAATGCTTGCATTATGACGAACTGGGGCTGTCGAAAACTTCTACTCTCACAAAAGATAATTACTGCGATGAGAGCGACAAGGCGGTAAAAACGCAAAGGGATCAGCTCAAGCAGTTGGCGGCCGCAAAGGAAACGCTGGTTGGGGCCCGGATAAAACTAACCGAATTGCAAGGCGGCGCGATAAAGATAGATAACCAAACTTTATAATATGGCCAAGGGAATAAAAATTTTAATAATAGCGCTGGGAATCGGAGCGGTGGTCGGAGCCGGTTATGTTTTGTGGAAAATATTTTTCTCCAACCCGTCCGGAAATATTTTGGAAGGCGGCGCCCAAGAGGAGGTGGAGACCGCCCACAAACTGTTTGTAATCACGAACGGCAATGTTTTTGATTATTGGATTAACAAAAAAACCGGTGAAGTTTACTATGTATCTGAAAATGGCCAAATCAGCAAAGTTTTCGATGTTGTTGGTGGCTTTTGGCTATCCGCAAAAAGTGACTTTTGCGATTTACAATGTGAACGCCAATAACTGGCAATCGCTTACGGCCGATACCGTCGCCGCCGCCTGGGACCCAACCTCCAATAATCGTATTGCTTACATAAAAAACGGCACGGGCACGAGCCGACTGAATCTTCTTACTCTTAATGACCAAAAATCAAAAGAGGCTCTGCGGCTCTCTCAAAAAGATCTTGATTTGGATTGGGTCATAAAAGACGTAATTTACTTCAAAGAACGGCCGTCGCGTCAAATCCCCAGCTCGGTTTGGTCTTACAACCTCACCGCCAAAACGATTAAAACTTTAATAAAGGAAGAGGCCGGCCTGATGGTGAAATGGTCCCCAACCGGCAACACCGGCATTAAATGGGCGGGCGCGCTGACGGTTATAGACAAAAATAACGCGCCCTTATCGGCAATTAATCTGCAAACAATTCCCACTAAATGCGCTTATGACTCGTTACGAATTTATTGCGCCGCCCCTACTGAACAGGCTAATATTTCCAACACAATTTTTCCTGATGAATATATGAAAAAATCCGCCCGCTTTATTGACGACATTTATATGATTCCGGCGCTGAATTTAGGACAACAGCCGGAACTTTTAAACATTAAAATACTGGACGGCGCATCAGCGGCAACGCGGGTAGAGGCCGAACATTTGGAAGTTACCGAAAATAAAATAATCTTTTTGAACCGCTACGACAAAAACTTATATACCTTAGAGCTTTAAGCTTCTAAGGGTTTAATGACCACGTGGCGCTCCGGCCCTTCGCCAAAACTTTCGCTTTTCACGTCGGGTCTGGTAGAAAGTTCAACATGGACAAGTCGGCGTTCGTAGGCATTCATCGCCGGTAACTTCACTTCTTGTTTGGTGAGTAAAACCTTGCGGGCAGCCGCTTTGGCTAATTCAACAATAAGATTTTCACGCTCCTTGCGATAATTATTGACGTCTACAAAAACCGGCTCGCTGATGCCGTGTTTTTTAGAGAGCAGATTCACCACCCTTTCCAGGTCCGAAACCAGATAAGGCAGGAATTTTTTAATCCACTCGCCTTCGTTTGCAAAAACAGTCAACTTGCGGTTTTCCGCGTCAAATTCCACGCTCGGTTCGTTAAGTTGAATAAGTTCAAGAAGTTTTTTTGTTTTCGCTTTGAATTCCTCGTTCATTGTTTCCTGTATTGTTTTTTAACTTTTTATTAATAAGCAGCTGCTGGCCGATAGAAAAACCGGAACTGACCAGCCAGTAAAGGCCTATGGCCGCCGGCAATTTGACCAACACTATCAAAGTCAAAACGGGCCCGATAAATATCATGCTGCGGCTGACTTTGGCGGTCGGAGAGTCGGCTGATTTGTCGGTTTTCGGCAAGCTCAACCGGCCCTGAACATACTGTAAAACAACGGCTAAAACTACAATCAATATACTGGGATTCTTCAAATCAATCAAGCCCAGGAAGGTGCTGTATATTTGTTCAGGCGCCGTCATAAAAGAGTAGAGGTTGGTAAACGCTTCCGGCGTCAGACCCTTAAGAAACAGCTGATAGAGGACAATCAAAATCGGCAATTGAACCAAAATCAGAAGAAAGCCGGAAAAAGGACTCACTTTGTGCTGCCTGTAGAGCTCCATTAGCGCCTGCGCCTGTTTTTCGCGATTATCTTTATGGTCATGCTGAATTTTCTGAACCTCCGGCTGAATCTTCTGCATCAATGTCTGGTTTTTGAAACTCTTGTAAAAGAGCGGATACAAAATGACGCGAATAATAATCGTCATAAGAATAATGGCGACGCCCAAGTCCTGAAAAGTCACGTAGAGCAAAACCAACAGATTGAACAGCGGCTGATATAAAATGATGTTGAAAAAATTACCCATTTAACAATTTACTTAATTCTCCAATAAATTCGGTTTTTGACAAGCGCACTGCCGGCGCCAAAACAGTTAACCAATAATCTCCGAGGGGGACATCGCGCTGACTGCGCACAAAATTATAAATCAAACGCTTCAGCCGGTTGCGCTCTACTGCCCTCTTGGCAGTCTTGGCGCTAACCGTAACGCCAAAACGGCTATGCGCGGATCCGGCGGATACGGGGTAGGTTTTCAGCAAAAAACAGGAGGTTTTAATCAGCTTCCCCTGCCTACCGCCTGCCTGCCGGTAGGCATGGGCAGGCAGGCTCTTTTTTCCGGCGAACAATTGAATGGGAAGCCGGAATTTTTTGGCCAACATTAAGGAGTGAGCTTGTGGCGGCCTTTCCGGCGCCGCTTTTTCAACACTCTGCGCCCCCCGTGGGTCCGGCTACGCTTTATAAAGCCGTGGGAGCGAGCCCGTTTTCTCTTTTTTGGTTGATAAGTTCTCGACATGCTGTATAATTTATATAAGTTTTATAACATATGCACAGGTAATACACAAGTTATTAAATTTTTTTCTTTGACCATTAATAAAATAATTCTAAAATAC
>LCOU01000010.1 GCA_001003205.1 Parcubacteria group bacterium GW2011_GWA2_47_8b
TAATAGGAGGTTAAATAAAAGTTTCGCGGTGAGCCCATAGGCCCCTGCCTGCCGGCAGGCAGGGGCTCTATCCGCTGGGATAGAGAACCGCCGGTCCTTACAGGAGACTTTCTTGGGGGTGGGGCTAAGAGAGGGAAAAGAAAGTGGCGAGAGGGATGAATAATTATTCGGCCCGCCTTATAACTTTTTTGACTGCGCGAACAATGTCCTTTACTCCCATTCCGTATTTGTTTATTAAGTCCCAGGGGTTTCCGGATTCTCCAAAAGTATTTTGAAGGCCGACAAATTCCTGCGGCACCGGCGCGTGCTGGGCCAAAGCTTCCGCCACCGCGCCTCCGAGCCCGCCCATTACTTGATGCTCCTCCACCGTCACTACCGCGCCGATTTTTTTGGCCAAACTGACAATTTTTTTATCATCCAGCGGTTTGATGGTATGAACATTCAAAACTACGGTGTTAATTTTCTCTTTTTCTAAATCTCTGGCGGCAACCAGAGCGTTATGGACCAAAACTCCGGTCGCGATAATAAGCACTTGGGGTTTTTTGCCTTCCCAAAAAATTTCCGCTTTACCCGGCGTAAACGGCGTGTCTTCAGTGGTAACCGTTGGGGATTTTTCGCGCGCGAACCGAATGTAGGTCGGCCCCCACAACTGCGCGGCGGCCGCGGTCACCTTTTTGGCCTGAATCGCATCGCAGGGCACGAAAACACGCATATTGGGAAGCGCGCGCATAATGGCAATGTCTTCGGTCGCTTCGTGAGTGGCGCCATCCGGTCCAGTCATAAGTCCGGCATGATGTCCGGCAATTTTGACATTGGAATCGTTGTAACAAATGGTGGTGCGAATCTGCTCCCAGTTTCGCCCGGGGGAAAAAGTGGCATAAGAAGAAATGAAAGGAATTTTTCCCGAGACGCCAAGGCCGGCGGCGATTGCCGCCATATTCTGCTCGGCAATGCCAATTTGGAAAAACCTGTCGGGCAACTTTTCGGAAAACTTTTGGATTTAATTTAGCGTCTTTATTTATCATTGGTGTTCAGACTTTATCTTCCCTCCCAAAGTTCTTAATTCAGCAAGGGCTTTCGCCGCCTCCTCCTTATTCGGCGGTTTTCCGTGCCAGTTGTAATCGTTTTCCATAAAACTGACTCCCTTCCCCGGAATCGTGTGGGCGATAATTACCGTCGGTTTTTCATAGATGGCCCTGGCTTCGTTTACGGCATCCACAAACTGTTCTATGTTATGCCCATCAACTTCCAAAACGTGCCAATTGAAAGATTTATATTTTTCGGCAAGCGGCTCCAGCGGCATAATGTTTTCGGTGTTGCCGTCAATTTGGATGTTATTGCGGTCAATAATAACCGTCAGGTTGCTTAATCTGCTTTTTCCGCAAAACATAATCGCCTCCCAGGTGTTGCCCGAATCGTGCTCGCCGTCGGAAGTAACGCAATAAACCTGATATTTTTTCTTGTCCAGTTTTGCCGCCAACGCCATACCCACGGCTTGGGAGAGACCGGAGCCGAGCGGTCCGGAAGTGGTTTCCACCCCCGGAAGAGCGGAGCGGTGCGGGTGACCCTGAAGACGGCTGTTAATTTTTCGCAAAGTTTTGAGTTCTTCAAGCGGAAAATAACCGGCGTGCGCCATCGCGACGTAACGAACCGGGCAGATATGGCCGTTGGATAATACCAAACGGTCGCGATCGGCCCAGTTGGGATTTTTCGGATTGTGATTTAAAACGTGAAAGTATAGGGCGGTAAAAATATCGGCCATGCCCAAGGGGCCGGCAGAATGGCCAGAACCGGCCTCCAACAGAGTTTCAATAACATCCTCGCGAATGCGATTCGCTTTTTCCTCCAAAAATTTTAACTTTTTTTCGTGTAAGGGCTCCAGCATTGCTAAATTCTAAATCTTTTGGAGTTCTTCAAAAGATTTCTTCGGGTCTTTGCTTCCAAAAATGTATGATGCCGATATCACAATGTCCGCTCCGGCATCTTTCGCCAGCTTGGCGGTTTCGGCATTGATTCCGCCGTCTACTTCTATTATAGCATTTGGCATCTGCCGCTTTATCAGACGAATTTTGTCTAGCGCCTCCGCGCCGAATTTTTGGCCAGCCCATCCGGGCGTCACGGCCAGTACTTGGAAGCTCTTGAAATCGCTCTCGTGGGCCAGGAGTCGCTCAGCTTTCGTATCGGGCTTTATCGCCAGCACCGCTTCCGCTCCATATTTCTCGCATTTCGCCAAAATATAGACTGGATCGGTCATCGCCTCCAGATGAACAATTACCCGTTTTACCAAACCGGTCCGAAGCCAGGAATCAATCACGCCCTCCGGATTGTTCACCATCAGATGGACCTCAAATTTTAGTTTGAAAATTGGAAATTGGAAATTGGAAATTAAGGAGTGTAGCTCCTCGGGGCTTCCCCAAATTTTGGCGGGCGAAAAAGCTCCGTCGGTAACGTCAATATGAACCCAGTCGGAAAATTCAGCGGCTTTTTTAATTTGTTTTTCCGCCGTCTCAAAATCCGGAGCGTTGATAGCTGGGATTACAATCATTCGCACCTAAAACTTGGCAATTCTACGACTGTGCCGCTCCTCGCCGGAAAACGGAGTATTGAGCCACAACTCTACAGCCCTAAGGGCGTCTTTTTCTTCCAAGAACCGCGCGCCGAGGGAAAGCACGTTGGCATCATTGTGTTCGCGGAAAAGCTTAATGATACCTTCATCAAATTTGTATAAAACTGCAGCTCGCACGCCTTTATAGCGATTGGCAACCATTGCCTCGCCTTGCCCGGAACCACCAAGCACAATCGCGCGATCGCTCGGATTTTTAGAAACCGCCTCCGCGGCTAATTTTACAAAATCCGGGTAGTCGTCATTTTCATCGTACGAAAACGCGCCGAAGTCCTTCACTTCATACTTCTTTTCGGCTAAAAACTTTTTTATTTTTTCTTTCAGTTCAAAACCAGCGTGATCAGTGGCTAGATAAATAGTCATTTAGAAATTACAACGCTTGTGCTGCTTTTAGCACGTGCTGCACAAGTGTTGTAACATATCCCCACTCGTTGTCGTACCAAGCCAAAACCTTCACCAAATCGCCGTCAAGAACTTTGGTGTATTGAAGATCAACAAGCGAAGCGGCTTGCATTCCGATAATGTCTGAAGAAACAACCTGATCTTTGGTAACATCTAAAATCCCTTTCCAGCGCGGCGATGCGGCGGCTTTGGTAAAAATATCATTTATTTCTTCGGCGGAAGTTTTGCGTTTTGAAACAAAAGTGATGTCGGCAAGCGAGCCGGTAATAATCGGCACGCGATAGGCAAGCCCGTCAAATTTTCCGGCAAGCTCCGGAAGCGGGCGCGTCACCGAAATGGCGGCGCCGGTGAATGACGGCGAGATATTTGCGGCGGCGGCGCGGCCGCGGCGGAAATCTTTACCTCTAGTCGGACCATCAACAAGATTTTGAGTCGCGGTATAGCCATGAACGGTGGCAAGAAACGCCTTGGCAACGCCAACGCTTTCGTTCATAACGGCAACAACCGGATGGGCGGCGTTGGTGGTGCAGGAACCGTTGGAGGTAATACCGCAAGTTTTGAAATCTTTGTCGTTAATGCCAAGTAAAATTGTCTTGCCGCCGGCAATACCCTCTTCGTCTTTGGCGGGCGCGGTGATTACCACCCGCTTCGCGCCGGCGGCGGTAACGTGCAAGGAAGCCTTTTCAAATGACTCAAAAGCGCCGGTGGATTCAACGGCAACGTCTATTTTTAAATCTTTCCACGGCAGTTTCGCAAGTTCTTTTTCTTGAATAATCTTTATTTTTTTGCCGTCTACCTCCAACTCGCCGCCGACACCGCTCGCATCGCGCTTGAATTTAACTTCCTTATCATAGGTGCGGTAAACGGAATCGTATTTTAATAAGTAGGCAAGGTTTTCTATGTCGCCTAAATCGTTAATAGCGACAATATCCAGACCTTTTTTGCCGAATGCTTGTCGGAAAAATAATCGGCCAATCCTGCCAAAACCGTTAATAGCGATTCTTGCCATACCTTTTATTGTAGATAAGAAAAGTCAAAAGTCCAAGCGACATCAGTACGATTCCGTAGACAAACGCCAACGCCGAACCAAAGAGTGTCCAAATCAATCCGCCGACAATTCCCGACAAAAGAGAAGAAATGCCGACGGCCGCATTCAAAAACCCTTGACCGGTCGCCAATTTCTCGCCGGACGCCAGCTTACTCGCCAACGCTTTCTGAACACCTTCCGTCATCGCGGAATACAATCCAAAAATAACAAAACCGACTATTAATCCGGCCGGGTTGCTGAATCTTGCAAAAATAATATAGGAAACAATGGCCGCCAGAAACCCCATAACCAAAACTTTTCCCTCCCCGATTCTATCGGAAATTTTTCCAAATGGAATCGCGAAAAGCAAAAAGGACAGGCCGTAAACAAAGTACATCAGCGGTATGCCCACGCTGTTAAAACCGACGTTTTGGGATTGTAAAAGCATTAAAGAGATGGGCATCACGCCCAATCCAAAAATAAAAATTGAAAGAATAAGCAACTTGAAATCTTGGCCAAATCCTTTCAATGACAATGTAAAGGGTACGCGCGGCAGCGGCGCGTTAGCCGGTTTTGGAATGTCGCGCACAAAAACAAAGCTCAGAACCGACAAAAAACCGAAAATACCCCCGATTATAAACAACAGTCGGTAATCGCCGGATAAAACCGACAAAAGAATGACAGCGGCCAACGGCCCCAAAATTCCGCCGATAGCGTCCATTGCCCGATGGTAGCCAAAAGATTTTCCCAATTCAGATTTTTCAACCGACTCGGAAATCAGCGCATCGCGAGGAGAGTCGCGAAATCCTTTTCCGACACGATCCAGCGCTCGCAAAACGAACACCTGCCAAAAGTTGGCTACCAGAGATAAAACAAACCGAGTAAGCGTTGACAGCGCGTAACCAAGCACCGATAAAATTTTTCTCTTGCCGATGCGGTCGGAAAACCAGCCGGCGAATATTTTCAAAAAACTGGCGAGCGCGTCGGCAAAACCCTCAAGAAAACCAATGAACACCGGCGGTACGCCCAACACCACCGTCAAAAACGCCGGCATCACCGAGTAAACCATCTCGGAGGAAAAATCGTTGAACAAACTGACAAGGCCAAGAAAGAATACGTTTGGAACTAAACCGAATATCCGTCGCATAAATTTCTAATTATTCTAATTGACCTAAAGAAATTCCAATTGAATCGCCGGTTTTTATTCCAAACTTCTGCGTCAATCCGGCGTTAATTTCCAAAACCTTGTCCGCTATTTCCGGCGAACTGTAAATTTCGTAGTCCGGACCCGCTTCCGGTTCCGCTCCCATCACCATACCGATAACTTTATCGCCGCTTATCCAAATGATATCAATCGGAAATTTCATTCCCTTCATCCAAAAATGCTGGATTGCCGAATATGGAAAAATAAAAAACATACCGTCGCCTTCGCCTAAAAATCCCCGCCCGGACAATCCCCGAGTTCGGCTCGCAATAGTGTCGGCAATCTCCACGTTAAATGTTTTATCGCCGATTAAAAGAGCTTTTGTCGGCAATTGCTTGCCTTTTTCTCCGCTAATTAAAAACGTAATTATGGCGACAAGAGCCGCGACCAGAAAAATACCGATGGCGGAAAGAATCTTTTTCATTTATGTCTAAATAGTAAATCAAAGGCGACTATTCCAAAAGCCACCGCCACATTGAGTGACTCTTTTTGCCCGCGCATCGGTATTTCCAAAATCTTATCCGCTTTCTTTAGAATCGCGGGCGACAATCCTCTTACTTCGTTGCCAACCACCACGACCACCCTGGTATGACGCGTCATACCAGCTAGGTAATAAGGAATTGATTTTTTGCTCTGTTCTACCGCAAAAATTTTGTAGCCTCCGCCAGCTGGCGGATTTTTAAGCTTATCAATTAGCCGACTCGCGGACGCGCACTTCTCCCAAGGCACCGATTTTTCCGCGCCCAAAGAAACTTTGGAAAATTGTGGACGAATATTGCCAAAACGATCCAGCGGCGAGGGGGTGATGCCGCACAGATAAATTTTTTCAACTCCGGCGGCGTCGGCGGTACGAAAAATTGAGCCGACATTGTGGATGCTCCGGATATTTTGCAAAATAACCAGCATTTCCATATTATACCAAGCAAGTAAAAATTATCCCCTCCGAAATACTTCGGAGGGGATTTTATTTTGAAAAATTACGTATTGCCGTGATAGCGCATAGTGGTGGCATTCACCATCTCTCCCATCAAAAACACCCAAGAAACCAAGCAGCTGCTGCCGGCGGGATCAAGGTGGCAAAAAACCAGATCCTTCCCCTCATCAACAAAAACCGGCTCGTTGATGATAAATATCTTCTTGCAACTGTCACAGCGAGACTTGTCGCCAACGTAGACCGGCTTGTTGTCGTCCATGGCTACCTCCGCAACCGGCGATCAATTTCCGCGTCATCCAAGTCATCAAGGCTTCCCCGCGAAGCCGGATGGTCGCCGTTCCGATGCTTGGACATTCTTTTGCCAAGCCTATCAAACGCCCGCGTCTCCATCCGTTTGATAATCATCGCAAAAACCATCATAGCAATAAAAGAATACAGCACCGCGATCACTGCGCTCCATAATACCAGCGGAATGCCCAAAAGACGAAAGATAAAAATAATGGCCAGAAAGGCAAGGACGCCAAGAACAGTTAGGGCGGCAACGAGATATCTCGCCAGGAAAAAGGATATGCGTTCCATATCGGTACTCCTCAATTCAATGCCAAAGTTCTAACGGTATTATGCTACTCCAAAGTAACCGAGTCAATCACGACAGGCGTAAGCGGCTTGTCATTCCCATCGGTTGGCAGTTTGCTGATTTCATAGGCGACTTCCTGACCCTCAACAACTTTCCCGAAAATCGTATAGCTGTACGGCAAGGGCACATCGTTAACCATAATGAAAAACTGGCTGCCGTTGGTATTAGGACCGGCATTGGCCATCGCCATCACACCTTTCACATAACCCTCCCGCGCCGATGGCGTACTTGGATTCAATTCGTCTTCAAATTGATAACCGGGGCCGCCGGTGCCGTTGCCCTTGGGGTCGCCGCCTTGAACCATAAAATCTTTAATCACGCGATGGAACGTAAGCCCGTTATAAAATCCGCGCTGGGCCAAACTGATGAAATTGGCCACCGTTTTTGGCGCGTCATCTGAATAAAATTTAATTTTAATTATGCCGTGATTTGTTTTTAGAGTGGCTGTGCTCATTTGATTTACTGTACCCGGTTGGTCGGTTTTTGCAATCTCCTCGCCTTTGGGAACCAAAAAATAAATACCAAGGCCGACAATGGCCGCCAGCGCCAAAATCACCGAAGCTGTTTTTATTGTCATGGGGGTATTCTATAATGAATAGACAATGGGTGCAATAAAAATGCTTATAGCTTTAGTGGTGATGCTCGCGGTGGCGGGAATCGTCTTTTATTTTGCCCCCGACAACATCAAAGAACAAGGACTTGCCTATATTTCAGGTATCCCGTTTTTGCCGGCAGAAGTAAAAAAAGCGGCCGAGGATATTTTCGCCACTCCCGAATACAAACGCGGCAAACTTCTTCAAGAATTGGAAACCAATCTCGGGACAATCCAGAAAACAGTTGAGGAAAACGTCAGCGCTCCGACGCAAGCCGTAAAAGCAATAGAACGCACAAAAGAAATAGTTGAGGAAATTACCAAACTCAACGACGACCCGACTTTCATAAAGCAGATTACCAACGCCGTCACCGAAAAACTCGTTGATTCCGGCAAGGCTTGCCCGACCACGGGCAATTAGGGCTTATACGGTCCGATTGTTGCTACCGGCGAATAGTTGCCGTACTCATCTCTGGCGCGAAATCCGAAAGTGTATGTTAATTCGGGATTGATTAAGATGCGCGCGTGTAGTCTAAATTCGTGGTTCGGCTCCGTACCGTCAACGGCAACAAAGCTGGCTTGAGCCCACGAATTTTCACTGAAATCCGGCTCCGTACCGGTGGCATTTGTAAAATTGTATCCGTATTCAATGAAGCGATCCAAGCCGTCGGGGTCGGTGGAAGGGTCAAAAGAAATAGTTGCTCTGCGGCTGGCCTCGTCGTACCCTTCAATCAAAAGATTTCCCGGAATCGTCGGCGGCTGATTAATCGGAATATCCGTCCGGAAAAAATTTTTCGTCTTATCCACGGCTATCAGTTTGAAACCCTGGCTGCCGCCCCCGGAATAATAAAAAGTATAGTAGGCGGCGGTCAGATAATCAGTTGCGGAAAAATTACTGTCGCTTATGGCAGTAGGTTCCAAACGATTGTCTTCCAAGAATTTAAAATCAAACGCGGAATTCATCACTCCGCCGTCAGTGCCGCAATTGCCTTGAGTGTCCGGCAAAATCAGCGAAAATCTTTGAGGGTAGCCACCGGCACAGGCGCGATATTTTATTTGAAGAGCCCCCGAAGCTCCATCCGGCTGCCAGTTTTCCGCAGTGGCCAGGGTATCGGGAATGACGGGTGCGTCTTTATTTAAATAAAAAATAATAATTTTGTATCCGCCATGGCCGTCAAAGTTGGGAACGAACGGATACGCTTCGTAACGCAGATCCAGCCGATATCCGTCCGGCCCATCGGAAAGCCGATAAAAATCCAGTCCGGAAAAGAAACTAGGAGCGAACACCGTTTTTTCTACTACGGAAGATGACAGACCACCAGAGTCGGTAGCTTTTATTGAAAAAGTGTAATCACGGCCAATTTCTTTGATGGCAAGCGTCGCGGTGTCATCGGAAGTGGTGGCAATGGTAATTGGGTTTGCCGGGTCGCTAATGTTTCGGAGTTCGTAAATAAGAGAGTCGTCCGCGTCCCAATTAAAATTAATGCTGAGTTGGAAGGCCTCAGCATTGAAATTCTCAACCGCTTCCGGAGCCGGTCGCGGCTCCGCAAGACTTCCGGTATTTTGAGGATTGGGCGCGGCGCGCAATTCCCAATCGCCTTGTGGTGAGCCTGCCGAACCACCGGTGTCGCAACCATTCCCTAAAAATTCACCGTCATTTTGCGCCGACGCGCAGACACCGCCCGGCACCGCTTTTCTCTCCAAACTCTGTCCGGGTAAAAATCCCGGCAAGTCGGCAACGTTGTAGCTCACCGCGTCAACTGAAACCGGCAAGCTGGTGGTAGAAACAGCGGTAGTGTTATCAACCAGATAAATGGTCGCGCCGGTGTTGTTTAAACTGCCGCTGGACCAGGTCAAATCGGCGCGCGCGTCAGTGCCCAGCCAAATTAAAAAGAAACTTTTCGGCGCTATGGCGTCTCCGGCCTCGAAGTTTTTCTTAGTAACGGCGCCCGAAGGCGAAACATGCTGAATGGACCAGCCGGAAATATCGGCCGCCTGGCCGCCCGCGTTATATAGTTCAATAAATTCTTTTCCGACGTCCGAACCATCCGCGTCAAATAAAATTTCGCTGATTAGGACTTTTGGCGGTTCGCTTGTTGCCGAAGACGACAAGGAAAAGAAAA
>LCOU01000011.1 GCA_001003205.1 Parcubacteria group bacterium GW2011_GWA2_47_8b
TTGTTAGCATAAAACAGTGGTTAATAGCCCAGTGATTAGAAATGAAGCGATAGAATGTTGCGACATAGAACCCAACGATATTTATGTTGTAGGAGTTCCCCACTACGATCGTTATGTTACCGAACGGCGTGCTTCGCGAGCGGAATTTTTCAAAAAACTTGACCTCAATCCAAATAAAAAAATGGTACTAATTTCGCCGCCTATTATAACTTACACTTACGATCCTATAGCTCCCGCGATCGTAAAAGCGCTGGAGTTCCTAGATTTGCAGGTGGTGGTGCGATTACACATGATGGGAAAATCAAATATAGGCGATCTACAGTCCGTCCCCAGTAAAATTGTAATAGACGCTCCTGATAAAATTAGGGATCCCATTCACGCCGACATAACAGTCATGGACAAGGACGCATATTTGGCGGATTTACTCTATCACAGCGATGTAGTGATATCTCATATTTCCACGTTGACAATAGATGCGGCTGTTTTTAATAGACCGTCAATATTTATTGGTTTTGATGTAACGCCTAAGCCCTATCATGAAAGTTTGCGGTGGTTCCATGATATGGAATATTTAAAAAGGGTGTGCGAAACCGGCGGGGTAAGGCTGGCAGAAAATCTCAACCAACTCGTTGAGTATGTTCGCGAATATATTGCCAATCCTCAACTAGACGAAGAGGGGAGGAAAAATATCGTTAGGAATTATTGCTGGAAATTAGACGGAAAATCCGGCAAGAGACTCGTGGACGCAATTTTGTCGTGTCTAAATAGATAGAAACGCACCCCGCCTCGCTTTAGTTATAAGTATACGGTTTGTTTATGGCTAAAATTATTAAACAAATAAAATTTGGAAAACTAAAAATAGGAGAGAATGAGCCGGCTGTTATAATTGCCGAAATAATCCAAATGTGGGACGGGCCGCTTTACAATATTCTGAAGCGCAATCTCTTTACGCCGAAAATGCACAAAGAGATAATGAATTATTGCGAGAAATTAGGCATTGAGTATCTTTGCACCCCTTTTTGCCCAGCGGCAGTTGATGTTTTAAATAAACTGGGCGTCAAAGCTTTCAAGACTGGCTCTGGCGAGCTAACCAATTTACCGATGCAACGAAAATTGGCCAAAATCTCCGCGAAAACCGGAAAACCAATAATCATTTCTACGGGAATGAGCACTTGGAAAGAAATTGCCGAAACCGTAAAAATTCACAAGGACGAAGGATCCAATTTCGTGCTTATGAATTGCACTTCGGAATACCCGCCAAAATACGAGCATATAAATCTTGGGTTGATACCGAAGATGCGGAAAGAATTCGGAGTTTTGACGGGCCAATCGGATCATACGATGGATAACTACACCGCCTACGCGGCCATTGCCTTGGGGGCAAAAGCGGTTGAAAAGCATTTTACATTATCTCGCAAGCAAAAGGGGCCCGATCATTTTATTTCTCTTGAACCGCCTATGTTGAAAGAGTTAGTTGGCGGCATACGAAAAATAGAGGCCGCTTTAAAAAATGGCAAAATAATTTCCAAAGAGGAGTATGTGGTTCGGGATTGGGCTTTTCACAGCGTGGTCGCAGATCGAAACATAAAGGCGGGCGAGAAAATAACCCTGGATAATGTTCGGCCGGCTCGTCCCGGTAGGGGCATTCCCGCGAAATATCTTGATCCGCTGTATTCGGGTAAGATTATAGGAAAGACAGTCAAGCGCAATTTGCCAAAGAGCGCGATTTTACAATGGTCAGATTTAGCATAGTGTTATAACCAATGCCCATTTCCACAGCGAAGAAAACCAAAAAAATACTTGTTGTAGCCGGTTCCCGGGGCGAATACGGTTATTTTCGTCCCATTATCAGGGAGATTGAGAAGAGAAAAGATTTTGATTATGAATTAGTGGTTTGCAATATGCACCCCTTGAATACATTCGGTTTGAGTATTGAAGAAATGAAAAAGGACGGATTAAAAATCGGAGGGATTGTTTATAATACTTTGGACGGTTATAGCCGGTTGACTATGGTGAAATCCCTTGGCATCGCCATGATGGAATTCCCCGCTGTTATTGAGCGAATAAACCCCGACTTTATACTTGTTGCCGGTGACCGCGGAGAACAATTTATCGCGGCCATTGTGGGCGCTCATATGTACATCCCTGTGGTTCATATCCAAGCTGGCGAACTGTCGGGCAATATTGATGGCGTAGTCAGGCACGCCATAACAAAACTAGCCAACATTCATTTTAGTTCAAACGAAGATGCCACCCAGAGAGTCCTAAAAATGGGAGAGGAGCCGTTCAGGGTATTTAATGTCGGTGCGCCGCAGCTGGATGAATTAACCGCCGGCCTGATTAGTCCACGAGAGAAGATACAAAAACAATACGGTCTCAAAAAAAATGAGCCGTCTATTTTGTTGGTTCAGCACTCAGTAACGGAAGAATGCGAGCATGCCGAAAAGCAGATGACCGAAACGATGAAGGCGATAGCCGAACTTGGTTACCAAACCGTCATCATTTTGAATAATTCTGATGCCGGCAGTAATACAATCAGATCAACTATTTTGAAATACCGCACTCCCAAGACGAAAGTTTTTGAAAATGTTACCCGTGCCGACTATGCCGGCCTAATGAAGACGGCTTCGGTTTTGGTTGGCAACTCATCTTCGGGAATAATTGAGGCGCCGCTTTTCAAGCTGCCGGTAGTCAATATTGGCAATCGTCAAAGGGGAAGGATGCAGAGCAACAACGTTATCAACGTCGCTCATGATGCGGATGAAATTAAGTCGGCGATCCGGAGAGCCATTTCTCCGGCTTTTAAGAAGCAGGCTGATAAAGCCGTGAGCTTGTACGGCGACGGCAAGTCATCAAAGAGGATTTTGGACATCTTGGCAAAAATGGCGATCAATGACAAATTGTTAGTAAAGCGTTTAACTTATTAAACCAATATGAAACAGGCAAACGATTTTAAAAATTCCAGTTACATAGTTCAAGCCAGCTCTTCGCTGCAGGAGGCGATGGAGGTTATAACGGCAAATCATAGAGGTTCGGCGGTGGCTGTTGACGATAAGTTGCACGTTGTCGGTGTTGTTACCGATGGAATGATAAGACGAGCTTTGTTGAAGGGAGCTGTTATGCAGACTACGCCAGTAAGCCAAGCTTTGAATTATAACGCTATTACTATACCCAGCCGAGATACCGAGACCTTGAAGAATCCAGAAAAATTTTTTCTTGAACACTGGGAAGTTAACGTTGTTCCGGTAGTTGACGAGAAAAATGCGCTGGTGGATATAATGATTCGCAATGCCAATCATTGATTACCACTATATAAGGGACAACAAAAACGACGTTTTTAAATTGCCGGGATATAGTCGCGATGCGTTTCGGGGGCATTTAGATTTTCTAAAAAATCATTATCAAATTGTACGCCTTGACGAATTAGTGGCGTGCAAAAAAGAAAAGAAAGACATGGAGAAATATTGCAGTATTGTTTTTGATGATGGTATTGCCGATCACTACGAAAATGCCTTTCCGGAGTTAATGGCGCGCGGAATTTCGGCGTTTTTTTTCCCGATAGCTTCGGTGTTTGATGGCAAAGCTCCGGTTACGATAAAGATGCATGTAGTGTTTTCGGTAACGGACCGTAAAAGAATTGCCAATAGTTTAGAGGATTACATTAAAGAGGGGTTCGGCGCCTCATTTCCGAATTTTAAGGTGCCTACCGACCACAGAATTAATACCGAGTTTCGGCTTAAAGACGATGTTATTACCGCCAATCTCAAGCAAATCATTGCCGAATTGCCATTGGGCATAAAAGAGGGCTTTGCCGATTCGTTGTTCAGCGAAATAGTTAAGGACGAAAAAGAGTTTTGTAAAAGATTTTTTATGCAATCGGAGCAATTGAAAGAAATGCATAAAGCGGGGATGGGCATCGGCGTCCATGGCTATCACCATAATTCTTTAAAATTCATGACTCCCATGGAACAGAAAGATGATATCATCAAGGCAAGGGATATTGTTGAGAATATAATAAATGACAAAGTAGAGGCGTTTTCTTATCCGTTTGGGGACTGCGATAATCACTCGGTAGACATTTTAAGAGATGCAGGCTTTCGGTATGGGGTATTCTACGATAGCCGCAGAGTGTCACTCGGCAATGACGATTTATTGCTCTCAATGGGCGAGTACGACAACTTTTTTAAATCAAAATAAATTACGTCGGTTTCCTTGACTTTTGGCTTGGCGCGATGTAACCATGAGCATAGTTTTTTGATATAACCGAAAGGAAAAGAGGTGGATATGGCTGTCAGTGTCTATGTAAGCGACTTGACTCATACGTCGCAAACCATTGCCTCTAATACTATGCCTTCAGCAGTTGGGGGTTTGGTTACTTACGCGAAATCGCGACTTAAGGACCCAACAATATTTGAATTTACATTGTTCAAATATCCGGAGAAGCTTATTGCGGCAGTTCTGGATAAGACTCCCGATATTGCCTGCTTCAGTAATTACGCATGGAATTTAGATTTGAGTTACAACGTGGCTGCGCGTATCAAAAAGAGGAATCCCGGTTTAATTTTGATCGTTGGCGGTCCGAATTATTCTACCGACGCTCAAGAACAGCAGCGTTTCTTGGAGGAGCACCCTCTAATTGATTTTTGCGTATTCAAAGAGGGTGAGGTGGCGTTTGCTGGACTTCTTCAGTGTTTGGCGGACAACAATTTTGATGTTAACACTGTCAAGCTGGTGAGGCCTGGGGGCTGTCACTATCTCCTGGACGGCAAGCTGGTTGTTGGCCCGCCCGTTGAGAGAATAAAAAACCTGAATGATGTGCCGTCGCCGTATCTTAGCGGCGAATTGGACGATTTTTTTGATGACAAACTGGTACCGATTATTCAGACAAGCCGCGGCTGTCCGTTTTCCTGCACTTTCTGCACAGAAGGGTTGATGTACTATAACAAGATTAGCAGACGTTCAACTTCTCTGGTTTACGATGAATTTTGTTACATTGCCCAGCGGAAGCATCCCAACATTGTTGACCTGCACATCGCTGATTCAAATTTTGGAATGTATAGAGAGGATGAAGATGTTGCCGAGGCGATTGCGAAAGTGCAAAAACAGTATGGCTGGCCGGAATATCTTCACACCAGCACTGGCAAGAACCAAGAAGAACGAGTTTTGAGAGTCGCAAAGACCGTGAACAAGGCGCTAAGACTGGCAGGATCCGTTCAGTCGTTGACCAACAGCGTGTTGGCTAACATCAAAAGGAAAAATATTTCCGCAGACCAACTTATGAACTTGGCTATCAAGGCTAGGGAATTGGGCAGTAACACCTACTCCGAAATAATCCTTCCTCTGCCGGGAGAAAGCAGGGAAACCCACTTTAAGACAATTGAAACCGTAGTGAACGCAAAATTTAATTGGGTTCGGCTCTACACGCTAATGTTGTTGGCTGGCACCGAGATGTCATCCCGCGCCACCCGAAGCCAGTACGCAATGACGGCTCGCTATCGGGTATTGCCGCGTTGCTTCGGGACTTATCAATTTGGCAGCGAAGCTCCGGTTATAAGCGCCGAGATTGAAGAGGTGTGTGTGGCCACCAAGGATATGTCCTTTGAGGATTATCTTGAGTGTCGGCTTTTCCACCTTACTGTGGAAATCTTTTACAATGACAGCGTTGCGTCCGAACTGGTTGAATTTCTGAATCTCTTTAATATTTCCGCTTTTGATTGGCTGTTACACATTCATAATCAGCGTCATCTTTTTCCAGAAGCGCTGAAACAGCTCTATCGTCAATTCTACGAAGAAACACGCGATGAGCTGTGGCCTTCCCGAGAAGATTTGGAGAGCTTTGTGAAGCGAGAGGGGGTGATTGAAAAGTACGTCTCCGGAGAATGTGGTAAAAACCTAATTTTTGGATACAAGGCTTTAGCCCTACGCAACGTGATTAAAGAAGTTATCGGAGTGGCATATAATTGCTCCAAAGCGCTGTTGAAAAACAGACTCCCTGAGGTGCTTGCGAAGTACAGTAGCTATTTAAGAGAGTTGCGGCAGTATAGCGAACTGAAGAAGCTAGACTTGTTTAATACGGCTAGTGTGTTTACCGCCGCTTTCCACTATGACTTTGTGGCGTTGGAGCGTTTAGATTTCAAGTCACTGCCCGACGGTTTTGATAAGCCCGAGGGCGTGGAAGTTTCTTTCTTTCACACCGACGAGCAGAAGAAAATTATTGAAGGCGCGCTTGGCGTATACGGCGGCGACGTTGTGGGTATTTCCCGGATTTTGAGCAAGATTCACGTAAGTAAAATTTACCGCACTCTTGCCGAACAGAACCCTTAACTGGGTTCTTTTTTATTTTTCAAAATGTAAGCAATCTTGGATCCCCACCGGCGGGCAATGGATGGGTTTAGTCTGGAATACAATTTCCGGAGCTTCCCCCTAAAACCTTTGAAAATTTTATTTTTCAGCAAAAATTCTTCTTTCACAAAGTCAAAATATTTTGATGTCGTTTTCTTCACAAGCGATGAGGTCCATATCGTTATATGATTATTATTAGGTTTGTAGGCGATAAACTCCCCATTTTTTCGGAAAAAAGATCTTTCAGAATCCGACCCAACGTGAGGTAGCGTCACAATAAGAAGCCCCCCACTTTTAAGAATCCTGTGTGTTTCTCTTAAAAAATGATAAGGATTTTCCAGGTGCGCGATTACGCACCAGGCGGTGATTACGTCAAAGCTGTTATCGGCGAATGGAAGAATATCGGTGTTAAAATCCGCCGTTTTGAAATCTTTAAGCGGAACTTTGACGGACATATAATTTTCCAAATCTAAACCGTACAAGTTGCGATAGCCCGCTTCGTTTAATTGTTGAAGGAATGCGCCGCTGGCAGTTCCAGCGTCCAAAATTTTAGCGTTTTTGTCCGGTTGGTATTTGGGGAGAATCTGAAGAGGAAAATTATGCTTGATGGATTGCGAAATATGGGCAGATACGCATTCACGCACCTCGTCATTGCCTTTAACTTCGTCAGGGCTAAGATACCTCATTTATTTATAATTTTTTCCTGATCGTATAAATAGCGTCATAAGCCCAGCGGCGTCGCAATGCCTTACCAGCCGCCGGCCAGTACTTATTAATTAATGCATAAACAATTGCCCGGATTTTGTTTTTAATACTCCCCTGAAAAATTTTTGGCCTTACGGCGTATTCGGTGTCCACCAATTCAAAATTCTTCAAGATAGCGCTTTTTACGACTGCGTCGGGGAATAAAGCAATGTGATTATTAGTGGGGCGATAGTGCGGAAAGCTCCTATTTTTTCGGAAATAGTCAGCCGAAGATTTAGAAGCAATATGAAGCACCGAGAAAATAAAAAGGCCGTTATTTTTCAAGACCCGGTTGACTTCGCGGACGCAATAAAAAGGATTTTCCAAATGCGGAAGAACGCACCAGGCAGTTACGATGTCAAAAGTATTATCTGGCCACGGAATTGAATCCCAGCTCAAATCTGCCGCTTTGAATTCCCTATAAAGCGGCTTAATTTCGTTTTTGCGGTAGTCATCTATGTCTGTGCCGTAAAGGTTGCCGGCGCAGTCCATGTCGGCTAATTGGCGCGCAAACCCGCCGCTACCGGTTCCGAGGTCCAGAACTTTTACCTGTTTGTTACCGTTGAATAATTTTTTATGCCAGTTCTTGAAAGCCTCAATGCCAAAATGAAATTTCACAAGCTGCGCATCGCACTCGTCTAGAATTTCGTGCGCCCCTTCTTTATTGGTGGTTTTAAGTTCGTCGGCTGTGTAATATTTCATTATTGCGTTGCTATATCGGATAGTATAATAATATGTAACCTTTAAGACAATACCCGAGTTTTATTAACACCGATTACTTACTTAGTAGCATATGCAGAGAACCATTTTCATTACTTCGTTTTTTGGTTTGAGTGCCAGAAACATCCTTTCAACCAGTATTTTAGATATATTGGGCAAAGATCAAAATAATAGAATAGTTATTTTGGCACCCCAGGAAAAAAAGGAAAATTATCAGCAATATTTTCTTGGGAACAAAAAGAATGTCATCGTAGAGGGTTTGAATTTGAAAAATACCAGGATGAAGACTTTTGCCTGGACCAGCGAGTCAGCGTCCCGTTTGGAACGCTTCTTTTTCTCGCTTTTTCTCAACTCTTCCGACACAAAAACGCGTAGAGTTTATCGTATTGCGGAGCGGTTTGGCGCCGGTTATCCGCTACAAGCGTTTTTCCATTGGATTTTGGCAAAACTTGGCAATTTCAAAATATTTAGGCGCGCGCTTCGTTATCTTGATTTTAAAATTTTGCCCAAAAATCGTTACGCGGCATATTTTGAAAAATATCAACCGGATTTGGTTTTTGCTACCGATATTTTCAACGAACATGACGTCCAGGTGATGCGAGGAGCGCGAGCAAGAAGAATCAAAATCGTTGCCATGGTTCGTTCGTGGGACAACATAACGTCTCACGGATTAAACCGGATTATTCCTGACAAACTTATCGTTAATACTCCGAAAGTCAAAGAGGAGGCCATTCGTTATAACGATATTCCAGCAGAAAATATATTTATTTCCGGAATTCCTCATTATGATAAATATGTTGCGCGACTGCGGACATCGCGCGCGGACCTTTTCAGAAAACTTAACCTTGACCCTAATAAAAAAACTATTTTTTTTGCTCCGCCAAGCGATCTTTATACGGAACACAATCCGGTTTCGCTTCAGGCCGTAAAGGAACTTCGTAATTTGGATGATTCGCAATTAATTTTAAGACTTTATATGGTAGGTGGAATTAATTTAGGAGATACAAGGCCAATTCCGGGCAAAATTGCCATAGACGCCCCACCACAGCATATAAATTTTATGACAGCCGACTTAGCTCCAAAAGATGATGCCCACTTAGCGGATCTTTTATATCACAGCGATGTGGTTGTGGCCGTTGCATCAACCCTTGCAATTGACGCGGCCACTTTGGGTAAGCCGGTGGTTTTTATAGGATTTGACGGTGATCAAAGGCCTTATTGGAAAAGCTTGCGGCGATATTATGATTTTGACCATCAGCGCTATCTTTTAAACACTGGGGGTGTGAAGCTTGCTGACAATATGGGTGAATTGGTTAAATATGTTAAGGATTATTTGAACAATCCGTCGCTAGATATGGAAAATAGAAAAAATATTAATGAGGAATTTTGTTGGAAGCTAGATGAAAAGTCCGGAGAAAGGGTCGGAAATTTCTTGATGAGCCAGTTAAAAAATGTATAATATTTTTACGTAATGAACAAAGAAAATCAAACTATTTCTCTCGGGTCGGTATCAATCGGCGAGGGCAAGCCCTGCCTTATAGTACCAGAGGGAGGCGATAATCATCGCGGCAGTTTGGCGGCCGCCAAAGAAATAGCCCACAGCGCAAAAGAAGCGGGCGCCAGTATTATCAAATTCCAACTGCATTTGCCGGAAGAAGAAATGGTGAAAAAGGGCATGGAGGAGACTTCCAGTTCAATGTTTAAAAATTGGGGTTCGCTTTATGGATTTATTGAAAAAAATCTTTTAAAGCCGGACGAGCACGCCCAACTGATGGAGTATTGCAAAACCATCGGCATCCAATATTTCTGCACACCTTTTTCTTTAAAAGCCGCCGAGCTTCTTCGCGATATGGGCGTGAGTGCTTTTAAAATTGGATCTGGCGAAACAGAGGACATGCCTTTTATAGAAGAAGCCGCCAAAATGAGCAAGCCAATGGTGATTTCCACCGGTATGTCCACCTGGGAAGAAATCGGCCTAACCGTTGATGTTATGAAGAAATCAGGCACGTCTTTTTCTCTAGCGCACTGTATTTCGGCGTATCCTCCAAAGAAAACCTCACAGCTTCACTTGGGAGTTATAAGAGAGATGCGGAACCGGTTTGGCGTTCCCGTCGGCCTTTCCGACCATACTCCTCCGGAAGGCGTGGAAGATTCTTCCGGAAAAAAGATTTCCCAAGAGGAAACGATTTGGGGAGCAATCGGAGCGGGAGCGGCTTTCGTGGAAAAGCATTTTACTCTGGATCGCAACGCTCCGGACGCCGATTCCAACTTTTCTCTTGACTCAAAGGCCTTAAAAAATCTCATTCAAACGGTTCGCGCCGCAGAGGAGGCTTTTGACAAAGAGCGAGCGGTTTTTGACCAGGAAAAACCAGTTTGGATTTGGGCGAAAAGATC